>JAGQIY010000401.1 GCA_020430865.1 Myxococcales bacterium | reverse complement strand
TCTCCGGATCGAACCCTCTTACCACGCGGAAAAGATCTGCCTCGGCGCGCCCCAGCGCGACCAGGCGACCCGAGTGATACCAGGCGACCGGTGGTGTCTCGGCGCTCGGCGTCTCGGGATGCAGGGGTGGGGGTGAGGAGAAGCAGGTGCCATCGAGGCGCTTCCCGCAAGCGGCCCGCTCCAGGCCAGCGTCGGTCAGCACGGCGCTCGGGAGGCTGCGTCGCGCCGCCTCCGAGACGCTGAGCAAGCGGGGCGCGCCGCTGGGAGGCCAAGGAGTCGCCTCCTCCACCTCGAACGGGCCGCTCGCGAGGCGCCGCAGCCGCGTCAGGTGCCCAGCAGTTCCAAGCGTCGTCGCCAGATCTCGAGCCAGAGCACGAACATAGTAGCCCTTGGAGACACCGAGGCGCAGCTCCACGTCCAGGCCCTGGAGCGCCAGCAGCTCGAGGCTGTGTACCTGGACGCTCCGCTCCGCCAGTGCCGGGGCCTGGCCAGTTCGGGCGAGAGCATAGGCTCGCTTGCCGTCGACCTTGATCGCGCTGACGCTGGGAGGGACCTGCTGTGTGCGCTGGCGCTCACGCTCGAGCGCGAACGCCAGCGCGTGGGGAGTCGGAGCCTCGAAGCAGACTTCGCTGAGCTGTCCCTGGGCATCCAGCGTATCGCTACCGACTCCAAGGCGGACGCACGTTTGGTAGCGCTTGCTTGCGAGAGTCAGCCAGGATGACAGCTTGGTGGCCTCGCCGACGAGCAGTAGCAGCACGCCGCTGGCCATGGGATCGAGCGTGCCTGCGTGACCTACCGCGCGGGTCTTGAGGATCCGTCGAGCTTGCGCCACGACGTCGTGGGAAGTCGGCCCCGATGGCTTGTCCACTACCAGAATGCCGTGAGCTGACATGCCCATACGCCTATACCCCCGAGCGCGTGGAGAGCGCGAGGCTCTTCCTCGGCTGTGTTGGACGTCCTCCGAATCGGGCGCGATCGCGCAGCCCGTGCGGGGTCTGGAGCCAGGGGCGATGATCCGGCGATGCGCTTGCTCGTGCGTCGGGATCGGGGGCCAACGACGCGCTGCCGGCCCGGGGGTCGGTTTCCCCCGGGATCCAAGAATCGGGCAACTCGAGCAGCGAACTCAACCGTGAGAGAGTGTGCGCCGGCTGACCACAAACCTTTAAGCTTAACGCGATTATCTGTGCGTGCGCAACGCAGGTTGGGTACTCTTAAGCTAGGCGAGAGCTGTAGGTCTCGATTCAATCGCGTCATCTAAATCGCGGCATCCAAATCGCGGCATCCGATCGCCCAGCTGAAGGTCGATCGGTACGCCCCAGGGCTCCCGGCGCTGGGTTTCTTCTGGCGCTGGGTTTCTTCCGGCGCTGGGTTTCATGACGGCTCCCGATCCGGGGCAGCGGCTCCTCGCCAAACCTCCGCACCTCCTGAACCAATCATGGGTCGACCGCGTCCCTCCAAACCTCCCGTTGCTCCCTGGCGAGCTGCCACCGACCACTCCTCGGAGACTGGAGTTCGGGGGGCGAGCGCTCGCGGGGGCTCGGTCGACCAGGAGCGCCTCGGCGAGTACCAGCTGATCGAGCGCCTCGGCGTCGGGGGCATGGCCGAGGTGTACGTGGCGCGTCGCTCGGGGCCTCATGGGTTCGTGAAGCGGGTCGCCCTGAAGTGCATGCTGCCGGAGCTGCTTCACGATGCTCGCTTCGTCGAGATGTTCTGTGACGAGGCCCGGGTCATGGCGTCACTTCACCACCCGAACCTGGTTCAGGTGCTTGATTTCGGCGAGGTGGATGGCCGGCTGTTCATGGCTCTCGAGTACGTGGACGGGCTGTCGTGCGCGAAGCTGCTGCGCGCGGTGGCGGCCAAGGGCAAACGCTTTCCGCACGGAGCAGCGCTCTACATCGCCGGCGAGGTGCTCAGCGGTCTGGCCTACGCCCATGAGCACTGCGACGAGCAGGGGCGCATGCTCGGGATCGTGCATCGGGACGTTTCGCCTGGGAATATCCTGATCGGCCGCACCGGCGAGGTGAAGCTCACGGACTTTGGCATCCTCAAGAGCGAGGTCCTGGATCGTCGGACGCTGCCTGGAGAGCTCAAGGGCAAGCTTGGCTACATGAGTCCGGAGCAGGTGATTGGCGGTGAGGTCGACGCTCGCAGCGACCTCTTCACGCTGGGCATCGTCCTGGCCGAGATGCTCCTGGCGCGCCCCTTGTTTCCGGGGCGCAACGAGCTCGATGTCCTGAGCCGCATCTACGACGGCGATCTCGGGGTCCTCGAGCGCCATGGCGCCTCCTTGCCACCGGTCCTGCACGATCTGCTGCGACGCGCCCTCGCCCGGGACCCCAGAGACCGTTTCGGGGGCGCGCGGGAGTTCCGCGCCGACGTCCATGCCGCGATGTCGCGGCTGGGCTTGGCGCCGAACGACACGGTGCTCCTGCCCTGGCTGCACGAAGCACGCGTGCTGCCGAACCAGAGCGGGACCCGACCCAAGGTTGCGTCCGGGGCTCAGGTCCCACGCCCGCGTCTCCCGCGACCGGAGCCGCTCGACCCCGACTTGACGCCGCTGGAGTTCGACCCCGTCGAGGCTCGACGCTCCGTGAGGCCCATGGAGCCTCGGCCCGGCCCGCCCGAGTCCGGACCCCGGCCCAGCTTCCGACCCCAGGCGCCTGCGCTGCCAAGCCGGGCTCGAGCTTCGCTGGCTCCGGAACGCGAGGCGCGGCTCCCTCCGCCGCCGCCTCCGAGCTCTCGGCGGGAGTCCGCGCGTCCGACGCTTCCGGTGGGCGCGCTGGCTCGGATGCGTCGTGAGCTGTCCGGCGGCGCAGTCGGCGCTGCGAGCAGTCCGCCGCGGGCGCCAGTGGGTCCGCCGAAGCCGCTTCCGCAGAGACCGCGACCTGCCGCTCGGCAGCTGGGCCCGAAGCTCCACGCCGCGCCGCTGCGTAGCCCAGAGCTGCGCCTGGCGCGCCCCGGGGAGCTACCCATCGGTCCGCTCTCGTTGCCGCAGCTGCTGGGCATGGCGGCGACTGGACATGTTCCCCGCGGAAGCCGCGTTGCCTTCGATGGTGGGGCGTTTTCTCCGGTCGAGGCTCAGCCGCTGCTGGGGCGAATCGTGGGGCGGCGGGAGTACCGGCTGGAGCCGCCCCACGTGGCGCCGACTTGGACCACCGACCTCTCGGAGGCCGCGCTGCTGCCTCGTCTGTTCGAGATCGCGGCGCTGCGCGCTTCGGGGTTGGTGGAGTTGCGCGACCCGAACTCCCTGAGGCCGGGGCTGAAGCACATCTACTTCAAGGGGGGCCGCGTGGTGTGCGTGCTGGGTAACGTCCAGCGGGAGCTGCTGGGCGCCCGGCTGGTGGCTCTAGGGGATATCCGCGCGGAAGTGCTCGAGCAGGCGCTGTTGCGTTCGGCGCAGAGCGGACGTCGGCTGGGGGAAGAGCTGGTGCTGGCGGGGGTACTGCGCCCTCCGACGCTGCTGCGGGCCGTGGCGATGCAGGTCGAGGAGCGCCTCCTAGACGCGGTGCGGTGGCGCAATGGACGTGCGGCGTTCTACGCTGGGACGCCGCTCTCCCCCGACCTGGTGGCTCAGGCGCCCGACGAGACGATCTGGCTTCGCGTCGTGAAGGAGTGCTTCAGCGAGGCCGAGATACGAGCGTGGTTCAGCCCGAGGATGGACCTCGGCGTCGAGCGCAGTCACCACGCCGGCGCCGAGCAGCTGTTGCGTGAGACGCACAGCCCCGAGGCTCTGGTACTGGAGTTCACGGACACCGCGACCAGCGTCCGTCAGTTGCTCGCCAATCTCGAGCACGATGGGGTCGCGCGTGGGGAAGAGGCGCTGCGCGCCGTCTTCCTGGGCTTGTTGAGCGGCTGGCTCAAGTTCGCCGGCCAGCGCGCCTTCCAGGTGTAGCTACGCCGCGCCCGTCCCGCGGAGTTACGCCTGGCTGTCGCGGCGGTTCGCCGGCGCTTCATGCGGGCTCAGGGTGCGCACGCTAGCGCTGTCCAGCGGACAGCGCTCGATCAGGAGGTCACGTAGCTGATTGATGTCGATGGGCTTGTGCAACGTCGCGCAGCTCGAGTGCCGCAGGTACGTGGCCTGAGCCGACGTCAACGCTCCTCCAGTGACGAAGACGAAGCGAGAGGCGACCTCTGGGCGCCGCTGAGCGATGCGAGCGTGCAGTTCGTCGCCGTTGTTTCCGGGGAGGAAGATGTCGCACAGCACCAGATCGGGCAGGAAGGATGGATCGAGCAGGGCGATCTCTGCCTCCGAGGCGCTGCTGGCGGTGCGCACGCTGTGGGGCTTGAGTGCGCGTCGCATGGTGCGAGTGAACACGTCGTCGTCGTCGACCACGAGCACTTCTGCGCGGCGGACCACGCGTACGGGGGAGCTGTCGGGCACCTGAAAGACGCCGCTGTCGTTGCTCGCGCTCGGCAGCAACAGGCTCAGGATCACCGGGTAGCTCCTGGTGGCGTGGATCTCCAGGTGTCCGGCCAGCTCCCTGACGACCTGGTGCACCACCCCGAGCTCGGACGAGCCGGGGGACGCGGCGGGTGGTCCGTTGGCCAGGTTGCGCTTCTCCTCCAGCGTCAACCGCGCGCCGTTGTCCCCCACACTGAACGCCACCCCGTTCGGCGTGTTCGTCACGGAGACGAGTAGCTTGCCTCCCACGCCAACGCAGCGCTTGGCCGCGTTGGCGAGCAGCGTCTGGGCGGCGATCTGGAGATCCTGGCGCCGCCCAACGACCTCACAGGCCTCGGCGAGGCTGGTCTCGCACACGACACCAGCGCGCTCGAGGTGGGGACGTCGCTCCGCGAGGACGTCTCGCACCAGCTCACTCAGATCGAGCAACTCCAGCGGATTCTCCCGGCGTTCGGCGGTCGTACCCAGCTGGCCGACCACCTGGCGTAAGCGATTCATTACCGCGTGGATGTCTCGCGTCAGGTCTTCCAGCTCGGCCAAGCCGGCGCCGAGGACTGTGTCAGCAGAGCCGGCCATCGTGGCGAGCTCGGCGACCAAGCGGGTCTGTTCTTCGAGCTGAAGCGACAGCGCGCCGACGGGACCTCGAAGCTCATGAGCGATCTGCGTGCTCAGCATCGCTCCGCTGCCGCTCTGACCAGGCTGCCTCGCCCTCGAGTGCGCGCTGTCGCGGGCGACCGCGAGCCCGAGGACGTTGGCGACCCCGCGCGCGAAGTCGACCCCTTCCTCGTCCTGCGCGGTGCCTTGTGGAAACAGAGCTACGAGCACCGCCAGGCGCTCGCGGCGATGCATCACCGGGACGGCGATCAGCGCCTGGAAGCCGAGGCTCGTCAGCTCGCCGCTGTGCTCTACCTTGGCGAGGGGGGAGCGAACGTCGTGCAACGCCGCGGCGCGACGGGACGCGAGGACCCGCTCGGCGATGAAGCCCAGCACGTTGCGGGCGCCATCGGTGGCGCGAAAGCCGCGCTCGCTGGCGAAG
>JAGQIY010000400.1 GCA_020430865.1 Myxococcales bacterium | reverse complement strand
GAGGCGCGCTCCAGTGCGATCGACACCTCGACCAGGACCGCGCTCAGAGCGGCGGCACGGCACGACCGTTCAGAAACAGGCGAGGAGCGCGCGCGTCTCGGGGAGCGACAGGCAGTCCAGACCAGACACGACCGCCAGTTGCGGGAAGCCCACCAGCCCCCCTCGCAGGTCTCCGGTGAGCGCCCTGAGGCGAGGCAAGCGCCCAAGGGCCGCGAGCGCGTCAGGCCCCAGAGCTGCCCCCGTATCGAAAGCCCGGAGCTCGAGCAATGACGCCAGCGACTCGAAATCGGCGTCGGAGGCCTCGACCTGAGCGAGGCTCAGAGAGCGCAACCGACGAAGCTTCGCCAACGCTCGCAGCTGGGCCGCATCGACGATACTGAGCACGGAGAGGGACTCGAGCCTCGAAAGCCGCGCCAGTTCAGCTGGGGTCATCGAGCGCCCAGTCGTCAGCTTCTTCAACTTCGGGAGCCGCGCCAAGGTAGCTGCCTCTGGGCCCTGATCGACGAAGCGCACCTCGAGACGCTCCAGTGCCGTAAGTCGGCCCACGGGTTCCCAACGGGCGCCGTCCAGTACGCCCCCCAGGTTCAGCTCCTCGAGCTGGCCCAGCGCGGCGATCGCGTCGAGCCCAGCCTGGCCCAGCCGCATCTCCGGCAACTCGAGGACACGCAGCGCCGGGAGTCGAGCGAGATGACCCAGGCCTTCGTCCACGCCGCCCTGAGAGCCTAGCGTCAGCGAACGCAACCTGGGAAACGCGGTCAAGGCAGAGAGATGCGCTCCTTCCAGGTACGTCCCGGGCAAGCTCAACCGCTCGATCTGGCTGAGTTTCCCCAGGGCAGCGAACGCGTCGCCCTCGACCAGGCGAGGCAACACGAGCGCCTTCAGTCGCGTCAGCTTCGCGATAGCGGGCACGGCGTTCGCGGCGCTCAGCTCGGTGTCTCCCAGATCGAGGTCCACCAAGCTCGGAGGAAGCACCAGCGGAAAATCCCCGTGGGTGTCATACACAGAGAGGCGCTCGATCCGCGAAAAGACCGAAAAATCAGGTAGCTTTGCCTCCAAGGAGACATCGATGCTCAAGCCCCTCACCGCGCTGACTTGCTCCAGTACCGAGAAGTCCGTCGCTCGTGAGTCGGACACCTGGAGTTCCAGCGGCGTCTTCGCAGCGAGCTTGGCCACCGCGGCCACGACCTCCGGGTCCAGGGTGCGCAGCTGGACCGTCGTCGGTTCCTTCACCCGCGCCAAGCGCCCCAGGTCCTGGGGGCCATCGACAGCGACCCACACCACGCGATCCCCAACGACACCCACGCCGTTTGATTCCACATGGATTTGTTCAACCTCGTCTTCAGTCAAGAACAGTTTCGCGCCGAGCCACTCCACCTCCCGCCATGCCCGCGCAGCCTGCGACGCGGGGTTCGAGTCTGGACCGCGATCGGCAGCTGGAGCCGCCGCGCCCACGGCGCTCGGCGCGCTGGCCGCTGGCGGCGCCGAGCCGCCACATCCCGAAACCAGAGACACACACATCCCAACAAGCAGTCGACGCATGAGCTCATTTACTATCGCACTCTTGGGTGTCGATAGCGCATGTGCACGTCCCACAAGACGAGCAGCATCACCGAACCCAGGAGCGCCCACAGGATGGCATCGGTCTGCTCCCCGGCTCTCCACGCCGCGCCCGCGAAATAGGCTCCGGTCAGGCCCCCGGCAGACAACACGGTCAGTGCCTGCCACGTCCACGTCTTGAACACCGCGCCACAGTCACACTCGTAGACACGCCGGGTGAAGATCGCGAGCGCCTGCTCCCCGTCCTCGTCTTCGGTGATCACCCCGCCGCCGTCGTAGTTCTGGTGCTCCGGTCGCACGACGGCCGAACACTTCGAGCAGCGCCGATACTCGTCCGCCTTGCGAGCGCGCTTGGTGGCTTGAGCGGACTGGGCCTGTCCGTAGCACCGTCGGCACAGCTGACGCCCCTGAGCGTCGAACGTCAGCTGCCCCGGATCCGTGAGGCGCTGACACGCTTCGCACGGCGTGCGGCGCGCAGGCGCCCCGTGGCTCTCCCCTTCCACCCCCATCCCGCAGACAGTCTACACGCTACGGCGCAGCGCCGCGCGCGTACTGAGCTGGCGGTTGACCAACGTGCCTGGAGAACGCCGTGCTGAAGGTGCTGGAGGAGCTGTAACCCACCCGATCGGCGACCTCGCTGATCGGGTGCTCCTTGCGCAAGAGATCCCGCGCCAGCGCCATGCGCCATGCGAGCAGATAGCTCATCGGCGCAAGACCCACCTTGCGCTGAAAACGGTCGAAGAACGCAGAGCGGGACATGCCCGCCGTCCTGGCGAGCTCCGCCATCGTCCACGCGCGATCCACCCGCGCGTGCATCTCGCGGATCGCCGACGCGAGGCGCTCGTCTGCGAGTCCCCGCAGCAAGCCTCGAGGTGCTTGATCCCCGGAGCCAAAGCGCAGCGCCTCGATCAGCAGCACCTCGACGAGCCGTCTGAGCACGAGCTCCGATCCCGACCGGCGCTCTCTCGCTTCGTCTGCGATCAACCGCACCAGCGTCGCCAGGCGCTCCTCTCCCCCAACGTGCACGACCCGAGGAAGCAGGGAGACGAGCAGCGCCGCGTCGGCAGAGTCGAACTGGAAGTAGCCCCCCAGAAGGCGCGCGTCCGGATCGCCGCTCCGCCTGCCGTGACGCACGTCGCCCGGCATGTCCCGAGTCTGACTGGGATCGAGCCGTGTCGGCTCGCCGGGCTCGAAGCTCGAGAGCAGAAACGGTGGCGTGCCCGGGAGCAGGACGAAATCCCCCGCGTTCAATGCAACGGGCGCATGCCCGGACACCTCCAGCCGGCAACTGCCTTCCAGCACCGTGCAGAAACTCGGCTCACCAAACTCCGAGTAGCTCACGCCCCAGCGCCCGGCGCCACTGATCGACTTCGCGAACACCGCCTGCGGCCTGAGCAAGTTGATGAGCTCGGAGAGCGGATCGACCACGTCCGGACTCTAGCAAACAAGTCCCGGACTCCCGAAGTGGATAGCTCCACGCCCGGGTCACTAGCCTTCTCTCACCCCAAACGTGAACGGGAAAAGGAGAGAATCGACATGCAGACGCAAGCCATCAAGACGGTGCTCATCACGGGTTGCTCCTCGGGTTACGGCCTCGCAACCGCACGGAAATTTCATGCCCAGGGCTGGCGCGTCGTTGCGACGATGCGCACGCCGAGAAAGGAGCTGCTCCCAGACGACGAGCGCGCGGTGGTGCTGCCGTTGGACGTCTCTTCTCCGGCCAGCATCCGCGCAGCGCTGGAGGCCAGCGGTCCCATCGACGTCCTGGTCAACAACGCGGGCATTGGTCTGGCAGGCGTCTTCGAGGTGACACCAATGGCGACGGTTCGAGAGGTGTTCGAGACCAACACCTTCGGCGTGATGGCCATGACCCAAGCCGTCATCCCGCAGCTACGCGCTAGGCGCTCCGGCGCGATCGTCAACGTCACTTCCAGCACCACCCTGGCCCCCATGCCCCTGGTGGCCGTCTACACGGCGAGCAAGACGGCGATCGAAGGCTTCTCGGGCTCCCTCGCGCTGGAGCTCCAGAGCTTCGGCGTGCGCGTCAAGCTCGTCCAGCCGGGCTACGGCCCCTCCACCAGCTTCACCAGTAACGGCCAG
>JAGQIY010000399.1 GCA_020430865.1 Myxococcales bacterium | reverse complement strand
TTGGCGCCCTCGAGGTTCGCCCCGCGCAGGTCGGCGTGAGCGAATCGAACGGCGAGCAGATCGCGGCCGTGGAGGTCGATCCCGCGCAGGTCGAGGGCGTCGACCTCGACCCCAGGACGGCGCAGGTCGCTCACGATCTCGCGCAGGTTGGCGCCCTCGTCGTGGCGGAGGTCGTCGAGCACCTCGCGACGCGCCATGCGCCCCCGAGGCGTGGACCAGCGGATCACCAGCGTCGGGTCGATCGCCATGGCGAGGCCGGGAACAAAGGTCGGGCCACGCCTAACACCCTGTGACGGGTCACCCCGCAGGGGCGCGATCGTCGCGCATCGCGACGGCGCGTCTCCTGCGTTCCTGCCCGTGAGGTCGCGGTGTACCTCGACGTCGAGGTGCCGATCGGCCTCGACGTCGAGCCCCCAGCAGCCGCTGCGTCGCTCCGCGACGCGGGCGGGGGCGAGCCCCGCCCCTTCTATGGGGCCGCCACTGTCAAGGCCGATCTCGGATTTCTCTAACTCGCTCCTTGCCAAGCGGTGGAGGTGGCTGGTCGCCTTCCCTGAGGGTCGCCGGGGGTACCCGTCGACAACCTTCTATCCGTGCTCGGGCTCGAGGCCCTACACCTAATGCTGCATGCGCCGCAGGGTGAGTGGGAAGGCGGTTGAAGGGAGCGCCCAATCTACAGAAGCGAGCTGCTGCTATGCGCCCCAGGGGCGGGCCGAGCTGCTCCCCCAACCGCGTCGTTTGTCTTGGCTCCAGGTGGTGGTGTTGGTCCTCTCGTCCTCTCGGGAGTCGCGTGGCTTTACGGCCGCTACGGAGGGTGCTGTGCGTTGAGGAGCGGTAGCGGGTCGCTCACGCCGCCCTCACGCCGGGGCTGAAAATCGCGCCGTCAGGGATCACTCCGTGGTCGAGGTAGCGCCACAGTGCGACGAGGAGCTTCCGGGCAAGGGCCACGATCGCTCGCCGCCTTCCGCGCTTCTTCCCTTCCTCGGTGCGTTGCCTGAATTCCCTGCTCAAGGCGCTCTGAGGTTGGTGTCGCAGCCAGCCCCATGCGAGCTGGACGACGAGCGCTCGAATTCGCGGATTCCCCGCCTTGCTGATGTTCCGCTCGCGGTCCATGTCTCCGCTCTGATGCGGAACGGGCGCGAGCCCAGCGAGCGCCGCGACCTGCTTGCGGTTCTTGAACTGGCGCCAGCCGAAGAACTCCGTCGCCAGAGTGAAGGCGCCGAGCTGGCCAATCCCCCTGAGCTCCTGTAGACGCCTGGCCTGCTCAGTAGCTCTCTCAGCCGCGCCGAGCTCGTCGACCCGTCGACCCAGGGCCTCTCGCTGGCGAGCTGCGAAGAGTTCTCGCAGCTGCTTCTCGATCTCCCGGATCTGCTTGGTGGCGAGATCGATCCGCTCGAGCTCCCTTCGGATCTGCCCCTGAGCAGCGGGACCAAGACGATCCCCTGACGGGCCGACAATGGCTGGGAGCGTCGACGCGAGCCGGGGGCTCACGCTGCCTTCGACCGTGACTCCGTAGAGCGAGAGCATGCTCCTCACGCGGTTGACGTGAGCCGTGCACTCCTCCACGATCGTCTTGCGCTCGCGTCCGAGGAGTCGCAGATCCTCCACCTCCGCTGGGGGGACCTTCACGACGCGCCACACGTCACGCTCGCCTTCCGCATAGCGCACGAGGAGCATTCGAAGCGCCTTCAGGTCCAAGCGGTCCGTCTTCGCATGGACTCGACGTCGATCGACCAAGATGCTCGCCGGGTCGACCACGGCGCACTCCACGTCGACGGCAGTGAGGGCACGGTAGAGCCAGAAGCCGTCTCGGCCGGCCTCGTAGCACGCGACGACCGGAGCGTCCTCGGAGAGCTTGAAGTGTCGTCGCGCAGTGTCGATCTCAGCGAACACGGCCGCGAGATCCCGAGCGGGGACGTTCCGCTCACGGAGCTTCCCATTGCGCGTTAGCGCGAAGCCGAGCTTCCAGGTCGAGTTGCTGAGTTCGAACACGAGGTGCAGTCGCGAAACGGGGGTGGTGATAGTGTCGGGGTACGGGGTCGCTCGAGTCATTTCGATCTCCGGCGTAGGAGGTTGATCAAGGGTGAATTGAGCGACCCCTTGATCTCATCCGCCGCCGACGTGCTCAGCCGCTCCCGCGGCTGAGCCGTCGGAGCACCTCGCACCCCGCATAGGATCTACGCGCCAGGGCTCGACGTCGAGGTGCCGATCGGCGTCGACCGAGCCCCCCCCTACGAGCCAGGGCTCGACG
>JAGQIY010000398.1 GCA_020430865.1 Myxococcales bacterium | reverse complement strand
TTCCTGGTCGACCTCGGTCGAGCGGAGCCGGCGCCGAGCACCAGGGGAGCGCCCGGCGTGCTGGCGCTGGCCAGCGTGGCCCACGCTGCACACATCGTTGGCGCGAGCCTGCTGACCAATGTTTGCCCTGTGGAATCCCTGCAGTTCGCGCTGAGCGCCTCGGCGCTGATCGCGTGCTGGGTCTACCTGGGGTTGCGCATGCGCTTGCGCATCAACGCCATCGGAGCCGTGATCGCACCGCTGGGGCTGTCCTTCATGGTCGGGGCGCAGTTCGTTCGCGCCGGGAGCCCCGCCGAGGAGGTGCCGCGCTCGCTCCTGGCCTTGCACGTGACGGCGAATCTGCTCGGGTTCGGCTTCTTTCTGATGGCCGGCGCTGCGGCCGCCTTCTACCTGATGCAGCAGCGGCGCCTGAAGGACAAGCGCCGCCTGGGCAGCGTGGGACGCATGCCCGCGCTGGACACGCTGGACACGACCGAGCATCGCTTGCTGGTGGCGGGCTTCCTCCTGCTCACGCTGGGCATCGTGAGCGGCGCAGCGTTTGCGACCTCCCTCTCCGCGGAGTCCTCGACCCAGGTGCTTCGCGCCGGGTTGGCTTATGTCACCTGGATCGTGGTCGCTGGGGTACTCGTGATGCGCGCGGTGGCGGGCTGGAGAGGCAAGCGAGCGGCCTACGGCACCCTGGTGGGAGTCGGCGGCTTGGTGCTGGTGATCGTGCTCTACGTGGTGAGCGCCGCGCGAGGTGCACTGTGATCGTGGTCGTGGGGATCTCCCATCGCACGGCCCCGATCGAGGTGCGGGAGAAGCTCGCCGTAGCCAAGACGGAGGTGCCCGAGGTGCTCGAGGCGCTCTGCGCGTCACCGGTGCTTGGCGAGGCGATGATCGTCTCCACTTGCAACCGCCTGGAGGTCGTCGCCGCGGTCGCGCGAGGCGCCGACGGTGAGGCGGCCGCGCGCTCGATCCAGACGCTGCTGGGTGGTCGCTCGAGCGGTATCGAACCGCATCTCTACTCCTTCCTCGGCGGTGATGCCGTACGTCACTTGTTTCGCGTCGCGTCTTCTCTCGATTCGCTGGTGCTCGGCGAGCCGCAAATCCTTGGACAGGTCAAGGAAGCCTTCGAGATCGCCCAGTCGGCCGGCACCGTGGGAGTGCACCTGCGGCAGGCCCTCCCGAGGGCGCTTCGGGCTGCGAAGAGAGTCCGTACGGAAACGAACATCGGTGGTGGCCTGGTCAGCGTGCCGAGCGTCGCGGTCGATCTGACCAAGCAGATCTTCGGCGACCTATCCAAGCGCACGGTGACCCTGATTGGCTCTGGCGAGATGGCCGAGACGGTGGCGAAGCTCCTGCGTCAGTGCGGTTCACGTGTGCTCGTCGTTGGGCGTACCCCCGAGCGCGTTCGGGATCTCTGCGATCGGGTTGGGGGTGAGGGGCGCAGCTGGGAGCAGCTGTCCGAGGCGTTGATCGACGCGGACGTCGTGATCTCGAGCACCAGCGCGCCCGACTACGTCGTGAGCCGCGACCTCGTGAAGTCGATTCGCCGGCCGCGCAGAGGCCGTAGTCTGTTCTTCATCGATCTCGCGGTTCCGCGCGATATCGACCCCGAGTGCGAGTCGGTGGACAACGTCTTCGTGTACAACGTCGACGACTTCTCGCGCGTCGTCGCCGAGACGCAGAGCGCGCGACTGAAGGAGGCCGAGCGCGCCGAGGAGATCATCAGGGACGCGGTGCGTGGCTACGACCGCTGG
>JAGQIY010000397.1 GCA_020430865.1 Myxococcales bacterium | reverse complement strand
CTCCCGCGCCAAGAACTCGAGGATGGCACGGGTCTCGTCGAGCAGACCCGGCATCACCAGGTGTCTGACCAACACCCCGGACACCGCGAGCTCGAGCCCTGGCGCCGCCTCGACCAGCTCCAGGCTCCCGACCTGACGCTGCATCTCGACCAACGCCCGCCTGGCGACTTGCGGGTAGTCCTTTGCCTTGAGGTAGCGCTTGCTCGCCTCACTGCTCCACAGCTTGAAGTCGGGCATGTACACGTCCACCAGCCCATCGAGCCAGGCCAGCGACTCGAGGGAATCATAGGCCGACGTGTTGTAGATCAGCGGCAGCGTCAGACCTCGCTCGATGGCGATGGGCAGCGCTTCGAGTAGCTGCGGAACCACGTGCTCGGGCGTGACGAAGTTGATGTTGTGGCAACCCTTCGACTGCAGCTCGAGCATCGCTGCGGCCAGGGCCTGGGGGGAGAGGACGCGCCCGTGGCCCGCCTGAGAGGTGTCGTGGTTCTGGCAGAACACGCACTTGAGATTGCAGGAGGCAAAGAACAACGTGCCCGAGCCGCGGCGTCCACGCAGGCAGTCCTCCTCGCCGAAGTGGGGGAACCAAGTCGAGAGCTTCGCGTGTCGCCCGGTAGCGCAGACCCTGGCCTCGTCTTCGAGGCGGTTCACCCGACAATCTCGGGGGCACACGCGGCATTCTCGCAGGCTTTCCACCGCCAGGGCCGCCCGGCGCCGGATCTCGGTCACGTCGAAGTCGCGATAGCGGGGGCCCATCCCTCGAAGTCTAGCGCAGCCGTGCTGTAGGGGCTTGGCCTCGCGCCAGGCAGCGTGTAACGCTGAGCCCGATGCAAGCTTTGCTTCGACGGGGACTGACCACGCTGGCAGCTCTGGGGGTACTGGCTGGATGTGGTGCCCACGCTCGCTCGGCAGCGCGCTACAGCGGTGACGTCGAGGGCGCGCTGGTCCACCCGGCCGACATCCAGGAGCTTCCCGCGTTACCGCCCGGATACTATGAGCTGGGTCAGGTGGATACGCGGTGCACCCAGGTCAGAGAGCGCGAGATCTCTCGGGCCTGGCTCTCCGACGTGGACTGCACCGAGGCGCGCCTCAGCTCGGCGCTGAAGGAACGCGCCGCGGACGTCGGCGGAAGCCTGCTGGTCGGCAAGCACTGCTACTCGTTGAAGGAGTCCTCGGGTGTGCGGGTGGTGTGCCGCGCGATGGTCGGTCGACCGCAGACTCAGACACCGCGGCCCGAGTTCACCTACCTCGACGAGGTCGAACCGCGCGCTAGCCAGGCTTGGTCGATCCGGGTGCAGTACACCCCCGAGAGCGACCAGGTGCGGCCCCCGCGCACGCCGCAGAACGTCACCGAGGCGCTGAACAAGCCCGTGAGTCATGTCTTGCTCGGCTCGGTGGTCACCGGCTGCGAGACGGGCTGCACCGAAGCCGGCGCGCGCGCTGGTCTGTTCGCCGTGGCGGGACGCATGGGGGCCAACAGCGTCACCAACGCCGAGTGCGCTCGTCGCCAAAAAGGCTGGGTCTGCACCGGGCAGGCGACCGGCTTCGAAGTGGACCCGGAGCTCCACCCCGAAGCGCGGTAACCCCGAGGAAACACCATGGGGGACGACGAAGCAGAGCGCGACTCGGCGCAGTCGTCCTCGAACGCGCTGCGAACCGGGGGCGATCGCACGAGCCGCGACGGCGCTCTGGATCGCACCGAGGTGTTACCCGCTGATCGAGAACCAGCGGAAAAGCCCCTGCTGCGCACCGAGCCTCTGGGGACGGCGCGCACGGCGCCGCTCCTGAGTCCCGGAGAAGAGACCAGCGACTCTGGGGTCGGGCCGAGTCCGCGTCGTGAGCGGGACGTAGCGCTGGAGGCGACGATCTCGATGCATGACGCGGGGGAAGGCGCGGAGCTCGAGCTGCGCCCCTTCGGACCCTACGACCAGGTGGAGGTGTTGCGTGAGCAAGGCAGCATCGGGCTCGTGGCACGTGGGCACAACGCGGACATCGGTCGCTGGGAGTTGCTGAAGTTCCTGCGCAGTGAGTACCAGGGTATCCCGGAGGTGGTAAGACAGTTCCGTGGGGAAGGGCGCGTGCTCGCTCTGCTGTCGCACCCCAACGTGGTGCAGGTGTTCGCCGCCTACGAGCTGGATGGCCACACCTGCCTGGCGCTGGAGTTTCTCGAAGGCGAGAGCCTCGAGGCGCGCGTCGAGCGTGGGGTCGTGGATCTGGAGACGGGCACGAAGCTCTTCCTCGAGGCGGCGCGGGGCCTGGCTGCGGCGCACGAGATCGGCCTGCTTCACCGCGACATCAAGCCGGAGAACCTGTTCGTCGCGCGAGAGTCCAGGGGCAAGAGCGGCGGGCTGAAGCTGATCGACTTCGGCCTCGCCACGCTGGACCGCAACCGGCGCATCGCAGTGACGCGGGATCCGTCCCTCGACTCCGGCACGGTCGGCGGCACACCGCTGTTCATGGCGCCGGAGCTGTGGCTCGGACGCGAACCGTCGGTGAAGTCCGATCTCTACGCGCTCGGCCTGACCTTCCACTTCGCGTTCACGGGAGAGTACCCGTTCGCGGATCTGACCTTGGCGGGGGTGAGGGAGCGCTTGCTGGATGAGCACGCGTTTCCCAGTCTCGCGCAGTCGCTCCCGGAGGCGCCGGGTGCGTTGGTCGAGCTGATCGACCGTCTCGTCGCGAAGGACCCCAAGCATCGTCCCGACAGCGCCGACGAGGTAGTGGCCAGCCTGGTGGCGCTGGCTCGCAAGACACAGCGCCCTGAAGTACCCGAGGGCGGACCTTATCGTGGGCTCTCCGTGTTCACCGCAGCGGAGCGGGGAGTGTTCTTCGGGCGCTCCCAGGAGACCAGCGAGATCTGTGAACGCCTGCGCCTGTCGTCGGGCGTCGTGCTGGTGGGACCAGGCGGGAGCGGCAAGAGCTCGCTCGCGCGCGCCGGTGTACTGCCGGCGGTGAGCGAGGGCGCGCTGGGTGGGGCTTCGGTCTGGAGCACCGTGGTGTGCAGTCTCGGAGCGTCTCCGGCGGAGTCTCTCGCGCACGCCTTGGCCCAGGCGACTGGAGCTCGCCCGGAAGAGGTGAAGGGCCTGATCGCGAGTGAGCCGGAGCGCCTCGCAAGCGCGTTGCTG
>JAGQIY010000396.1 GCA_020430865.1 Myxococcales bacterium | reverse complement strand
TACTCCTCGCAGGTGCCAGGTGGAGGGCACCTCATTATCGATGTGCGCCGCGAGCTCGAACTGTGCCGCCAGTGTCTCGGCGCGTGTTGCTGCGGCTCGGAGATCGCGGCGAGTGGGTGACGGCAGCATCGCGACGATCCCTAGCGCGGCTCCCCCAGATTGGCTAGTGTTGCCGGCGTGTGACGAGGTTTCGTATGGCGGCCGGGTGTTGAAGCCGCTGCCGAAGATTGGCGGAGCGCCGGGTGGCCGGCTAGGCGCCGATGGTGTAAGGCGGCGCCGTGACTGACTCAGCGCGCCCTTCTGCTCCCGGCGCTCAGCGCCCGTCGTCCACTCCGTACTTCCTGAGCGAAGTCAGCCAAGCCGTTCGCGGTGCCGACCCGAGTCGGGTCCTGGTGCTCCCGGGGCAACCGGCGCTGTCAGAGTTTCGCACGGAGCGACTGTTCGCCGAGGCCAAGAGCGTCGCGCCGGGGCTTCTCGGGGTGTACGCGGAGTTCGTTCACATCGCGTACCTGGCGACGCGCGACGCCTTGAGTGCCTCTCAGCTCGGGACGCTGCAGGCCCTGCTGGTCTACGGCCCTACTCTCCCCCAGAAAAATCCGCGCGGAACCAAACGTATCGTGGTGCCGCGCCCCGGGACGATTTCTCCCTGGTCGAGCAAGGCCACGGACATCGCGCTGATCTGTGGCTTGCAAGGGCTCGAGCGGCTGGAGCGAGGCACCGTCTACAGCTTGGAAGGTTCGCTCTCGGAGGCCGAGGTCGCCGCGGTGGACGCGCTGCTCCACGACCGCATGACCCAGGTGGTGTTTGGTAGCGACCAGGAGCTGATCAGCCTGTTCGCGCATCATCCGGCGAACAGCTTCAATCGCTTCCCGGTGCGAGCCGAGGGACGCGAAGCGCTGGTGCGCGCCAATCGCGAGCTGGGTCTCGCGCTGGCAGACGACGAGATCGACTACCTGGTGAAAGCGTTCGCTGAGCTCGGGCGAGATCCCAGCGACGTCGAGCTGATGATGTTCGCCCAGGCGAACAGCGAGCACTGCCGGCACAAGATCTTCAAGGCGGACTGGCTGATCGACGGCGTGCCCCAGGAGCACTCGCTCTTCGCGATGATCCAGAACACCTACGAGACGACGCCGGAGCACGTGCTCAGCGCCTACAGCGACAACGCAGCGGTGATGGAGGGCAACCTCGCGGCGCGCTTCTTTGCGGAACCAAGCAGCGCCGAGTACGTCAGCGTGGAGGAACCTACCCACGTGTTGATGAAGGTCGAGACCCACAACCACCCCACCGCCATTTCTCCGTACCCTGGCGCTTCGACGGGATCGGGGGGAGAGATCCGCGATGAAGGCGCGACCGGGCGCGGCGCAAAGCCCAAGGCAGGACTGACTGGCTTCTCCGTGTCGAACCTGCGCATCCCCGGTTTCGAGCAGCCCTGGGAGGCGACCGGCGTGGGCAAGCCGGAGCGCATCGTCAGCGCCCTCGACATCATGCTGGAAGGCCCGCTGGGCGGCGCTGGATTCAACAATGAGTTCGGCCGCCCGAACATCCTCGGCTACATGCGCAGCCTCGAGGTCGCGTTTCCCCACGT
>JAGQIY010000395.1 GCA_020430865.1 Myxococcales bacterium | reverse complement strand
TGATCGAGGCGGAGGTCGGCGTGATCGTTCTCGGGTGCACGCACTATCCACTGCTCAAGCCCCTGATCGAGTGCGTCGCCGCAGAGCTCGCGGGGCGCCCCGTGCCGGTCGTGGACTCCGCGGAGGCTACGGCGCGAGTGGTTCAAGAGCTGCTCGAAGAGCGAGAGCTCGGCACGCTCCCTTCGGGGCAAGGAGACACGGCGAACGGTCAGCTCGAGGTGCTGGTGAGCGACCTACCGAAGAGCTTCGCCGGCGTCGCCGAGGGCTTCCTGGGCCACGCCATCGAGCACGTCGCGCAGGTCGACGTGGTCGTCGGCTAGCAGGCGCACCTCACCCCCGAGCCCGGAGCAAGAGCTGGGACAGGCCATCGGAGCTTGCTTCGTTCACCGGCGTCCAGACGAACATCGACAGGCCTTCGCTGCCGTCGATGAGGAACACGGACGACTCGAGCACGAGTTCACCGATGCCAGTCCGCATGAGGCGCTTGCGGAGCGCACCGTGAGGGCGCACCTCACCAGCCTCCCACAGCTCACGAAACGCCGCGCTCGATCCGAGCATCTCATCGATCAGCGCTCGGGCCTCGCTGGTCTCCCCGGCTCGAGCAAGATCCACGCGGAAAGCGGCAACGCAGAAGCGGCGCACTCGGTCCACGTCGTCGACCTTGTTCTCGGAGCCGGGGCTGAAGATGCGGCGCAGGAGGTTCCGCTCCGACTCTGGCAGTTTCGAGTAGTCGCCGAACACGGCCGTCGCGGCGGGATTCCACGCCACGACCTGAAAGGTCGGTGTCTTGATCAGCGCCGGCACGGGCAGGTAGTCGAGCACACGTTGCACTGCCGGAGTGACCTGGCCAGGAGCGGCGATTCTGCGCGGCGGAGGGCGGTCGTGCGCCAGCAGGAACATCACCTCGCGGTTCGCCTCGTCGAGCTCGAGGGCGCGAGCCAAGCGCTCGAGGACGTCGTCAGAGGGTGTGCCTCCGCGACCCTGCTCGAGCCAGGTGTACCAAGTGACGCTCACTCCTGCCCGCAACGCCACCTCCTCGCGGCGCAGCCCGGGGGTGCGCCGGCGTTCGTTGCTGGGTGGACGCAGCCGCTCCCGCCGTTGGCGCAGGAAAGCGGCGAGGGTGTTAGTCACCATACCGGGATCGGTCCTCGTCTTTTTGTCCAAGGCGCGGGGCTCCAGGCTTGCCTCATGAGCAAGAAGCTTCGTGTGTTCGTCACAGGCGCGACTGGCTGGATCGGGACGGCTCTGGTGAGAGAGCTGCGAGCCGCGGGTCACCAGGTACTCGGTATGGCGCGCAACGACGCCGGCGTCGACCGCTTGAAGGCACAAGGCGTGGAGGTGTACCGCGCAGATCTGCGTGAGCCAGAGCGCCTGGTCGAAGCCGTGCGTTCCACCGACGCGACCATTCATCTCGCGTTTCACATGGATTTCGCCGACTGGGAGGGGATCAACCGCATCGATCGGGAGGCGATCGCCTGCATGCTGGGCGCGCTCGAGGGCACAGGGAAGACCTTCATTGGAACGAGCGGAACGCTGCTGCTCGCATCGCCAGGAACGATCGCCCTGGAGACGGACGCTGCGATGGCGACCGGTCCCATCGTGCTGCGTGCGAGGGCCGAGCGGCTGGTCCTCGACGCGGTCAAGCGCGGCGTGCATGGCGGAGTGGTGCGCCTCGCCCCGACGGTCCACGGCGCTGGGGAG
>JAGQIY010000394.1 GCA_020430865.1 Myxococcales bacterium | reverse complement strand
GAAGAAGCGCCGCAAGCACCGTCCCCGTCCGCCGGGTGAGCCCTGGATGGGCCCTGGCGGTCCCGGTGGGCCTGGCGCACCTCCGCCGCCAGACGGCAAAATGGCTCCCCCTGCGCCCCCTGGCGCCGACGCCCCGCTTCCCGCACCATCGGGTTCCTAGCTAGCGCACGTGGACTGCGAGAATCGCCTGCTGAACTGGCACCGTTTCGATTCCTTGCGGATTCAAGCGTTGCTCGCTCTCGCTGGCCGAGCGGGTTTTTTGGGGGTGAGGTGAGATGTGCCCCGCCACCGCTAACACAAGGCCTCGGTTGGTTGTCCTCTGTTCAACGACTCAAGCCGTTTCGCAAGGAGTTTGGCATGAACATCAGGACCAACGTCACGCCCTTGGCGTGGCTCATCACGGGCTGTCTAGCGCTCGCCGCGTGTCAGCAAACAGCAGACACTTCCACCAGCAGTCAGTCACTCGAGAACAGTGAGCGCAGCGCGGCTGATCCCAGCGCGAGTGACGACGCGGATCCACCTCCACCTCCCCATGGTCATCACCACCGCGGTCCTCCGCCAGAGGCGATCAGCGCCTGTGCGGATCTGGCGGTCGAAGCCAGCTGCAGCGTCACGCTACCAGGGCCCGACGGTGAACGCACGATCGACGGAACGTGTCGGAGCATGCCCGCACCACCGGATTCTGCCGCTGACTCGACCGCCGACAATGCAGCAGTCGTGGCCTGTGTCCCCACGGATATGCCCCCACCGCGGCACCATCGTGGCCCTCCGCAAGAAGCCTTCGACGCCTGCGCCAGTCTCGAGGCGGACGCAGCGTGCAGCGTCACGCTACCCGGGCCCGACGGGGAGCACACCATCGAAGGCACGTGCCGCACCGCGCCGGACTCGGACACTCTTCTGTGTGTGCCGGCTCATCCGCCGGGACCACGACCTGGGCCGCCGCCGGGCGCGCCAGATGGCGACGCGGAGGAATGACGTTCAACGCCGTCGCGAGGTGTTGCGCTCGTGGAGGATGCGCAGGCCGTAGAGGGTCAGCGTGTCGTCCACTGTCTCCAGGCGCTTGGTGTGCTGAGCGATCAGGGGGGCCAGGCCACCGGTAGCGATCACGTCGCACTCGAAGCCAAGCTCCTCGATCAGCTTCTCCACGAGGCCGTCCACCAGGCTCGCATAGCCATGGACGATGCCGGACTGTAGCGAGTGGGTCGTGTTGCGTCCGACGACGCGTGGGGGCACCGCGATCTCGATGCGAGAGAGCTTGGCGGCTCGGCCAAGAAGGCCGTCCAAGCTGACCTGGATGCCGGGAACGATGACTCCCCCGAGGTACTCCGCCTTGGGGGAGATGCAGTCGAAGGTCGTCGCCGTGCCGAAGTCGACGACGATCACCCCCCCGCGCACCCGCTCGTAGGCGGCCACGGCGTTTACGACGCGGTCCGCGCCAACGTCCCGCGGGTTCTCGTAGAGGATGCTGATGCCCGTCTTCAACCCGGGCCCCACAACTAGCGCTTCGCGGGCGAAGGCGTGGCGCACGGCGTCCATCATCACGTCGGTGAGCGGGGGCACCACGCTCGCGATGATCGCAGCAGAGACCACGCTGGGGTCGATGCCGCGCAGGGCGAGCATTTGCCGGAGCAGCACGCCGTACTCATCACCCGTCCTCGCTCGAACTGTTTCTGCGCGGAAAGTTTGAACGAGGTCGTCCTTGTCGTAGAGCCCGAAGGCGATGTTGGTGTTTCCGATGTCGACGGCTAGCAGCATGGTTCCTCTTGGACCGCTTGGTCACTCGCTCGTGAGCTTGGCCTTCCGGATCACGTCGCCCTCCACGACCCGATCCCAGTCTCCTGTTGCCCTACCGAGAAATGGATAGCTCCCATCCAGCCTGGGGAATCGCCCCAGGGTGACGAACAGCTGGCTGGATGCCGTGTCGCGGCCGCTGAGCGCCAGGCCGATACCCAGCACGCCGAAGGGCACCGGCGAGGTCTCGCAGCGCAGCGGCTCGCCCTCGGCTCCTCCGTAGCTGTCAGCGTGGGGGTCACCAAACTGCACCACGAAGCCCGGCACCACGCGGTGCATCGTCAAGCCGTCGTAGAAGCCGCGAGTCACCAGCTCCTGGATGCGCGCGACGGACACCGGAGCGAGCCTCGGGTCGAGCTCGAGCCCGAGCTTGGCGGTGTCGAGCTCGAGCTCGACCACCAGTCGCCGCGACACCTGGGGCAGCTCCAGTGCCGGGATCGTCTTTGGCGCCAGGAACTCGTTGCAGGTGGCGCGCTTGTCGCCAATCGCGCGTAGCGCCTTCTCTGCGTGGGTGCGGAGGCTGACGTTGTCCGCCTTGCAATAGCCCACGATGAGCTTCTCTCTCGCCTTGACCTGCTTGGGGTCCTTGAGGGACACGGCGGCCAAAGCGTCGATCAGCACGCTTGTTATTTCCACCTGGCTTGGGTCGCGCTTCTGCTCCAGGGCTGCCAGCAGGGCGCTGATCAGCTCTGGCTCTGGCGTGAAGGCACCTTCCTCCTCGGCCCTGGAGGCTCGGTCGGGGTGCGCGGCCAGCACCTCCGCCGCGACGGCGACGACACCAGGTTCCTTCGCCTTGAGTGCTTCCGTGAGGATTCTGTACTGCTCCGCGGCCTCCGGGTGGGCTGGGAGCAAGTTCAGCGCGCCCTCTCGTATCCGGCGGTCGCTGTGCTTGGTCAGCTCGAGCCAGCGGATGTACCGCGCTCGCGTCAGCTGGCCGCGGTCCAGTACCTCCAGCACGTACCTCGCCTTGACGTAGGAGTCGTCGGGATCGCACTCCACCAGCTTGGGGTAGAGGCTGCGGGTCCCAGCGACGCGCGCCGCCGCGGCGCAGCGCAGGAGCACGGCGCGGCGGCGCTCGGGCTTCCGTTCAGGCAGCGGCAGCTCCGCCAGCGCTTCCAGCGCAGCCTGGGCGGCGCGCAGGGGCGGCTTCAAGCCGCTCACCAGCTCCAAGATCAGCGAGAACTCGGGCTTGCTCAGACTGGCAGTGATCTGTTGGGCATCCCTGGCGATCTGCGCGAGCGCGTCTCTCAACGCGTTCTGACCAGCGCTGTCCAGCTTGGTCAGTCCGCGGGCGGCCTCGATGCGTGTCCCGAGGGGCTGCTTGGGGTCGGTGACCACTCGATGCAGCTCTGGCGCTGCCTCGGGGCCGCTGCGGGCCAGAGCGCGCACCACGAAGACGCCTTCCCCGGTCTTTGGATCGACCTTCTCCAGAACGGCCGACGCGACCTCGCGCATGCGCTTTGCGACGCTCGGGTTCTCGGGATCGAAGTGGGCCAGAGGCGCCAGCGCCAGCGCGAAGTTCTGCTTGCTCGCGATGTCGAGCAAGCTCACGACCGTTTCCCCGTGGAGTTTGTGAGCGCGGGCTGCCACGCGCGTCAGCGCCAGCGTGGCTTGTTCCTTCAGACCCTTGACTGGCGAACTCAGCCAGGCGTTGAGGCTGGCTTCGGCTTCTACGCCTCCGCAGCGCGCCAGGGCGTCCGCGATGGCGCTGAAGGGCTCCAGGCCTTCGGCGCCGGGGGTCACTGCGTCGAGCTCCAGGCTGAGGCTCGCGGCTCGCGTGACCAAGGCGCGTACGGCCGAGAACTGCTGGCCTTCACAGCTGAAGCCAATGCCGTACGCGGCCCAGCTGATGACCTCCGGATCCTCGTCGCGGAGCCGCTCCACCAGCTGCTTGTGCGCCTCGATGTCGGCGATCCGGGCCAGCGCCCGTGCGGCGGCGCGCCGCACCAGCGGGCTCTCGTGGCGAAGATCCGAAGCCTTGACCCCGCTCGAGTCCCGGCGGTGCTCCGCCAGCCGCAGCGCATCGAGGCGCGCGCGGACCGCCTCGCTGATGGGCTCGTCCTGAACGGCGGAAGTGACGCTGGAGGGCGCCGAGGCGCTTCCTGCTGGCGTTCCCGTCGTCGCCTGGTCCTTATCCTTGCGGCAACCAACCGCGCAGGGGATCAACCACAGCAAGGTGCTCGCCGCCCAGAGGTGTGCGCGGGTCAACGTGGACACCTCGCGGCCGGAGCTCTCGGGGCGTAGCGATCCAGGGCTGTCTTCACTAGCTCGGAGACGGCGCGCCGCGCTCGGTTCGTCGCCCTGCCTGGGGAGCGGGCGGGGAACTCCTGGACGTTCAGCCCGCGGCAGCGAAACAAACCGGCAGCCCGCCGCATGTGAAAGTCGCAGGTCACCAGGTTCACCCGCTCGACGCCTCGCTCCTGTAGCAGACGTTGACTGAACACTGCGTTCTCCCGGGTCGAGCAGGAGCGCGTCTCCTCGACGATGACCGCCGAGGGCACACCGAGCCTCTCCAGCTCTCGGCGCATCGCTCCCGCCTCACTGAAACCGTGCCAGCGTTTGCCTCCAGACACCACGACCCAGCGCGCCCCCTGCTCGTGGAACAAGCGCGCTCCTCGAGTCACCCGACGCTTGAGCGCACCGCGGACGTCGCCACCGAGCTCGACTCGGCACCCAAGGATCACGATGGCGTGGTCGACGTTCATGCTTCGCCGGACGCTATAACCGATCTCTGCCCGCAGGCAATTCAGCGGCGCCGTCAGCGCGATCGCGCGTCGCTGCCGGGGAGAACGCCAGGCCAGGTTCGCACACCACGGCGGGCTGGAGCGCCGGGTCAGTCACGGCTCAAGCGGCGCACCGTCTCGGTCAGGTGCTCGTGGTTCAGCGGACCCGCCAGCGACTCCACGCCGCTCGGTACGTCATTCCCGTCGCCTGACACCAGCAGGACACGCATCTCGGGGGACGCGGCGCGTAGCTGCTCGAGGTCGTCGGTGTCGATCGGCGCCTGTGCTACCAGCACGTGAGCGGCCCCCGCCTTCAGCACGGATTGCGCTTCCGCGAGGTTATCTGCCGTGCTGACCTCGAAATGGGACGCGCGCAACGCCGACGCGAGCACTCGCCGCATGCTCGGATCAGCGTTCAGCACCAGTACCCGCTTGGCCCCGGTGACGGGAGCGCTGAGCTCGATCAGGGCGCGTGTTCCGCGCGCCGCTGGTTCGAGACGCACCTCACCCCCATGATCCCGGACGATCTGCGCGGTGATGGCGAGCCCGAGACCAGTGCCCATGCCGTGAGGCTTGGTGGTGGTGAAGGGCTCGAAGACCCGGTCGCGGATCTCGTCGGGTAGTCCAGGGCCATCATCCTCCACCCAGATCGCGACCCGATCTTCGGCAGATTGGATCGAGAGCTTCACCGTCCCCCCGCCAAGCGCGGCAGCGTCGATCGCGTTGGCGACGACGTTGACGACCGCCTGCGCGAGGCGTGGTGGATCGTGGGCGAGAGACACCTCCGGGATCTCGGCTACCTCGAGCGTCACTCCGCGCTCCACTGCCCTCGGTTTCACCATGCGCAGCGCGAGGCTGACGGTCTTGGAGATCGGCGCGAGCTCCAGGTGCGCGCGCTCGCGCCGCGCGAACCCGCAGAGATGCTGCACGAAGCTACCGATGCGCTCTGCGGCGACCTCCATGTCCTCTGCGGCTTCCCCCAGGTCGACGTCGCCAATCTGCGAGGCGATCTGCGCGACGTAGCCGGTGCTCGCTCGGATCACCGCCAGTGGGTTGTTGATCTCGTGAGCCATGCTCGCAGCCATGCGGCCCACCGTCGCCAGGCGCTCAGCGTGCTCGAGTTCGCGCTCCAACTTTCTCCGTGCGGTAACGTCTAGCGAGACCTCGGCGAAGCGCAGGGCAGTGTACTGCGTCTGGGGGACGGGAGAGAGCGAGAGGTGGACGAACACGTCGTGACCAGCCTTGGTTCGTCTGCGCACCTCCGTCACCTGGCGCTCGCCGCGCGCGAGCCGCTCGAGCGGGGCTTCTCCCGCCTCGAGGACGTCGATGTTGCGACCGATGATCTCTCCGGCTTCGTAGCCATAGAGCGTCTCGGCGCCGTGGTTCCAGGAGAGGATCAGTCCTTCCTCGGACAACCCGATGATGGCCTCGAAGCTGGACTGGACGAGCAGCGCTAGCTCGTCCACGTGTGCCAGGAGTGACCTTCGCCCTCGCTCCAGCTCCGCCAGCTCCACCTCCCGCGCCAGCAGGTCGGCGAACTGCGCCGCGTCGAAGGGCTTCGCCACCAGGGGCGCGGTGAGTCTTGGAACGATTCCGTCGGGATCCGCCATCAGGTAGACGCGAACCCAGGGGTTGTCTTCCCGGATCTCCTCGATGAGGTCGCTGATCTCAGGCAGCTCCGTGTCTGCCACGAGCACCATCGGGGGACTCTGGCTGACGTTGCGCCAGGCCTCTGCGACGGACGGCGCCCAGGCGGCGATCAGTCCAGCGCGGGAGAGCGCGGAGCAGAGCGCGCGCGCGGCTTCTTCGTCGTCGGATGCGACCAGGACGCTCAAGTCGGTTGCCTCGTCACTGGGGGATCAGCTCGCTCAGCTTGGTTTGAGTCGAGGTGGACCAGTCGTCGAAGCTGCCGTCCGCGAACCATCCCTGTAGCTCTCGAACGTATGTCTCCAGGCGCGCCCGAGTCGCGGCAGGAGCGGTGCCGGCCTCGGTGAGCTTGCTTACGAGCTCATCGATCGCTCGTCGCACGACGTTGCCGGTCCTCGCGGTCTTTCCGCTCTCGCCCGCGTTCTTCAATAGCGTCTCGATCAACTCCAGGCTGTTTTCTTGGGTGAGGGTGACGGTGTTCTCGAGCCCCTTCGGCACTTCCAGGTCCGAGCGGGTCGTGGTGCGCGCGCGTGAGGCCATGGTGTCCATGCGCACGATCTCGAGCAGCGCCGTACCGACGGTCAACACGTCTCCAGGCTGAACGCTCTGGGCGCCTTTGACCGGGGTGCCGTTCACGCGCACGCCGTTGGTGCTGTTCAGGTCGGTGACCGTCAGGCCATCGCTGGTCAGGCGCAGCGCGCAGTGCTCTCGAGACACCAGGTCGTCGCTGATCACGATACTGCAGTAGGGGCTCCGCCCAAGGATCGTCTCACCCCTGCGGATGGGAAAGCGGGTGCCTTTGTATTTGACCCAGTAAGTGCTCACTGCCCCACTCTGAAGGATAGCGAAGGGCGCCACCGTTTAGGCATCGAAAGCGCGGCCCGCGATCTCGAGCTGGCTGTTACGTGATCTCCACATCGAAACAGCCTCGGGCCGGGTTCAGGAGATCCTGAACGGCCGGCGTCCGAGGGGCGGCGACTGGCGCGGCGGACGCACTGGCTGCTGAAGGGGGGGAGGGCAAGCCGCTCGGCGGCGCTGCTGACGTACGGGGGCGGACGGCCATCGCCGCCTGATCGCCGCTGCCGTCCGCGTGGCGTACGGGGACCGACGCCCGGGCGCTGGGTGGGGCTCGTGGGAGCCCCAGCAGTCGCCCGCAGCGGCTCCAGGGCGGCTCACGGACCTTTCGTCCGGCAGTGCCGCATCTGCGGCTCTCCAGAGCTTGCCCCTGGTTTCCAGCGGTTTTGCCTGCTAGACGCCGTGGATGGTGCGGGCTCGGAGCTCTTCGCCGAGGCTCGCGGTTCCTGGCGCGTCGAGAGGTCCGGAGGCGGATTTTTCCAGGCCGGCGTGGCTGGATGCCGCAGGCCAGGGCCCGAGGCCACCGTCTCGAGTTGCGCCAGGCCGCGGGTTTTTTGAACAAATGTTGTTTGTTCGCGCCCTCCGCAGGCGAATTCGGATACTCACCAGCTAGGTTCTGCAGGGACCACCCACCGCAAGGGGCAGAAAGCATCTTGGACGCCATGGGACGCCGTAAGTCCCCAGACACAGAGAAACCCAACGCTTCGCGGCGGAGCAGCAGCAACGCTCAGCCCGATCGTTCGCGTCGTCGACGCCGCGGTCGAGGGCGCAATGCGGAGCCGGATGCGGAGGCGCAGTCGACCTCCTCGAAGGCTCCTGCGCCGCCACCCGCGAGCGAGCCGCCCGAGGCACCCGAGCGCTACGAGATCGAGCTCGATCCCGAGCTGATCGATCAGGACGCGGCCAAGGTGGTGCGTCGCCTGGTGCGACATGGCTTCGAGGCCTATCTCGTCGGCGGCTGTGTCCGGGACTTGCTCCTCGACTGCTCACCCAAGGACTTCGACGTGGCGACCAGCGCGCGCCCAGACGACGTGCGGGCGCTGTTTCGCAACTCACGCATCATCGGGCGTCGGTTTCGCCTCGTGCACGTGCTGTTTTCGGGCGGAAAGATCATCGAGACTGCGACCTTCCGCA
This sequence comes from Myxococcales bacterium, assembly GCA_020430865.1. The sequence continues at coordinate 46,310 of JAGQIY010000394.1, read as the reverse complement.
AGAACCCGCAGCCAGACGACCGGGCGCAGGAAGACCTGCTGATTCGTGACGACAACGCCTTCGGGCAAGCGCACGAAGACGCCGTGCGTCGTGACTTCACCATCAACGGGCTCTTCTACGATCTGGAGACCAACGAGGTGTTGGACTGGATCGGAGGGATCCCCGACATCCGCGCGCGCACGGTGCGCACGATAGGAGACCCGGTCGTTCGTTTCCTTGAGGATCCAGTGCGGATCCTGCGGGCGATCAAGTTCTGTGCCCGCCTCGACCTCGGAATCGCGCCGGATGTCTACGACGCGATAGTCCAGTGCCGAGGTTCGCTGGCCATGGCGGCGCGACCCCGGCTCTTCGAAGAAGTGCTGCGACTCATGCGTGGTGGGGCGAGTCATCGCTCGATCTGGTTGATGTGGGAGACCGGGGTGCTGGACGTGCTCTTGCCAGAGCTCGCCGCCTACCTGTCGGACACCCAGGAGTCGGATGGCAGCACCTGGGCGCTGTTCTCCGCGATCGATCAGGAGACCAAGGAGCGCGGCGAAGCCTTCGACGACGTCGTGCTGTGGACGGCGCTGTTGCTCGAGCCGATGCTCGAGGCCTGTGATGGCGCGTCGGATCGGGTAGAGGCCGCCTTCGACTTCCTGGAGCCGGTCGTCGATCGCCTCAATGTGCCCCGACGCATCGCCGATGGGGTGCGTCGCATCGTTGCCATGATGCCGCGCCTGCAGACGGGACGGCCTGGACGCTTCGCTCGCACACCGCTCTACGAGTACGCCGCGGAGGTGGTCGAGCTGTCCGCCAAGGCTCGTGGCGCCAGCGTCAAGCCGAACCGAGACGCCTCGCCGAAGCGCAAGCGCCGCCGCTGACGCGGCTCCCCCTCACCCCCAAACCTGGCTGACGCAGCCTGGTGGTGGGCTGGGTTTCCGTGAGGGAAGAGGGACGAACACAAACAGGCGACACCCAAAGGGCGCCGCCTGCAGCCGATCCTCGCGGAACCGCTTCAGTTGACGTTGAGCTCGACGCGGAGCAGCTTGCGTCCGATGAACACGTAGTCGCCGTGGCCCAGCGTTGCTTCGGTCTTGATGCGAACGTAGGTCCCGTTGCGCGAGTCGTGATCCGTCAGCGTGAACTTGCCGCCTTCGTCGGCGACGGTGCAGTGCTGCGCCGACATGTAGACGTCGCCTGGGAAGTTCAGGTCGCCGTTCTCCCGGCCGATCTGCAGGGAGTTCCCGCGCGCACACACCGTCATTCCGGTGGACCCGCCCTCGAGGAGCTGTACCAAGCGGAAGGCGGTCGGGTGCTTGGGTGAGGAATAGAAGAAGGTGCCGTCTCCGTCGGCCGCGTCCGAGGCCTTCGGTGTCGGATCCAGTCGGAACACCTGTTCGCCAGCCAGGAACGTGTCCCCGGCAGAAATCTCCACGGAGCCGCGGATGCGCAGGTAGACGCCGTTCAGCGATCCCTCGTCGCGCACCACGAGCTTGCTGTCGCGGTAGAAGAAGTTCGCGTGCTTGGGCGAGATGAAGGGGTCGTCGGGGAACTCCAGCTGCCCGCTCCGGCCAACGATGTGTTGCTCGAGCTTGAGGTGGTAGCTCAGGGCGTCCATTCCTTCCCCGCGGATCAAGATCAGCCGAGCCTTCTCGGGATCCTGCATCTCGCTGAAGAACTGCACCTGGAGCTTGAGGATCTCAGGCGGCACCTCGGCCCCGCAGCGACCACAGAACTTGTGACCCGTCGGGACGGGGGTCATGCAGGACGTACACACGAAGTGCTTGGCTTGATCCATCAGTTCCTCCTCGGAGAGCCCTGCCAGCGGGTTCGGTGGCCGCGCGAGCTGGACATTTCGTTCTGAGCCTCGCTCAACACTCGGCTGTTTGGAAAGACTTTCCGAACCATAAACGCCGAGACGGCGTTCCGGTTCGTCGTCATCGAGCCCGGTTATATAAGGGCTCGTGGGTTCGTCATGGATCGAGCGCGCGGGCTGGGTCATGCGGCGCTGATCGGCTGGATCGATGCCTCGCTCGGCGCTGGCGCGCAGGGAGCTCGAGACGGGGGGGCGAGCTGCCTCGATCGCGAGGTCGTTGCCGCACTCCGAACACACCAAGGTGCCCACGCGATTGTAGGTCTCGCAGCGACCACAACAGATGCCGATCTCATGCGTCGACAGTTCCGGCGCTGCGCTTCCCATGGGACTCAGGACACTAGTACGAAACGCCGCGCAACGTCAGTGGATGAAGGTGAGCCGCCGCTTCACGTCGAAGAAGCCGTTCTTGCCGGTGAGTCGAAAGAACACCGTCTCCTTGCAGGTTGCTCGATCCACCTGCCCGTAGCGACGGGAGTCGAAGGGGTAGAGACGGTTGTCGCTGAGCAGGAAGACCTTGCCCTCGCCCACCTTCTGCTCGGTGACGAGCTGAGAACTCTGGGAGCGACCCGCGGTGATGTTGCCACGCATGTGGAGGCGACCGCCGAGGTCCTCCTGGTCGCAGTACTGCTCTACCGCGTTGCCCGTGTTGGGATCTTCCGACTTGAACGTGCGCTCAGTGCAGGCCATCTCGGTGCGCATCGGGCTGCGGTTCACCCACAGGTCGTTGCCTTGCACTCGGATGTCATCGCCGGTTTCGCCCACGATGCGGCCGATCACGACCTCGTTCGGGTCCGTGGGGTCGGGACACAGCACGAGATCGCCGTAGGAGGGCTCACTCAAGCGCCAGAGCAAGATGGTGTCGCCGGGGTAGAGCGAAGGCGTGATGGACGCGCCCAGCAGCGGATCGTTCTCGGGCACCTTCCACCAGCGAATGGCGGTCAGTCGGGCGAGGCCGATGAGTCCGCCGATGACGATGGCGGTCCAAATCAAGAACTTGACGAACTTGCGCATGCCCGGTGGCGGATCATGTCACGCCCGACGCGGTTGGGGCAAAGCTACTCGGGCTTCGCCTGGGCTCAGCGAGCGTCGCAGCCAGCGACTGGAGGTAGCTCCGCCGGGCTCGCGCCGTCGCTGATTGCGCGGGCGTTGGCGAACAAGCCGCGAAACGCGTCGAGGCGGGTGAACTCCGAGAGATTCACCGTCTGCTCACTGCCATCCATCACACTGCGGGATACGACGCCGACCAGCTCTCCGCTCGCGTTCAACGCCGGGCCGCCGGAGTCACCTGGACAGATCGAAGCCTCCAAGGTGTAGCGGCTCTCCTTGAGCTTCAGCACACGTCCGCCAGGCCGCGGTTTGCGATGGATCGCTTCCCCGCTGAGGCTGCAGCGCCCGAAGCCAACCGTGTGCAGTTCGTCGCCTGGTTCCGGGACCTGGTCCAGCTCGGGTTCCAGCGTGGTCATCCCGATCAGCTTGCGTTCGAGGACCAGGATCGCGATGTCTCCGACTCCGGCGCGGTGGCCGCACGGCGGAGCGACGACGGCGTCCACGCCAACTTCTCCCCAAGGAAGATAGTCACCGCCGAGTTCAACTCTCAGCTCTTCGGCTTCGAGGTCCTTCTCCAGAATTTCCCCAGAGATATCACGCTGCGCCACGCAGTGATGAGCCGTCAGCACCAGGTCGTCGGCGATCAGCGTGCCGGTGCAGGTCGCGTTCTCCGCCACGACCCGCACGACGTAGTCGTCCGCCTGGGCGAGAGCGAACGGTAGCTCCGGCGGTTCGGCGCGACCTGGATCCTGGGCGGCGGCCGGAGTGGGTTCCTTGACGGGGCCTTCGAAGAGCCCAGTCAAGCTGGCGCAGCCGGTACTCAACAAGACGAGCGAGAGGAGGGGAAGAGTTCGGTGCACGGGTGGGAGCCTGAGGTGAGAGCGCGAGAGTAGTGTGCCTGCCGAGGGAGGACTGGTCTAGTCCTCGAGTCGTCCGGTGCGAGTCGCGCGGAGCTGTGCGAGGGCGACGCGGGCGGGCTGCGTGTCGGGGTCGGTCACACCGACCCGCAGCAGCTCGACGAGCAGACGCTCCTGAGCTTTTCCGCGCGCAAACACCGTGGGTGCGCAACCGGCGTTCGAGCAGGTGGCGAGTACGGACCGCTGGAGCCTGAGCGCGCGGTCGTACTCACCAAGCTGAGTCAGCGCCTGCACGCGCAGGCTAGCCAGTTGCGGTTCCGTCTGGAGCGCCGGGGAGACCCAGTCGAGGCTCGCCGCGGCCTGACCGGGCTGACCGTACGCCAGGAGCGTGCGCCCAAGCTCGACGGCGGCCGCAGCATCCTGGGGGTTCTTTCCCAGGCGGGTCTCCAGCACCGGGACCTCGGCAGGCAGCGTTCCCGAGGGCCAGATCAAGCTGACCTGGCGGCTCGCGCTGGAGCCCGCCCAGAGCGCGGCGAGGGTCAGCAGCCCCACCAACCACACGCTGGATTTGTCAGATCCCGTCATGAACCCGCAGCGGACACCCGCACCTCCGAAAAGTTCCGACCCAAGTCGCTTTGACGGCTTGGGTTGCTTCACGATCTTTTTTCTCGCCGCCCAGAGTGAAATCCTACGCCACGGCCGCAGCGAAGCTCCTTTTCGGTGAGTCGTCGGGAGGGGCAGGGTGTTGAATTACCCTGCTAGCGAGCGGAGTGGCTCGCGAAGAAGGCGAAGGCGACCTGGCTGGCGTCGATGTCGTGGGATGTGCGACCGACGATGCGCTGGGGTGCGTAGGGCCTCCCCCCGGGCCAGGTGTGACCACCCCCTTCGACACGGTACAGCTCCACGCTCGCCCCGTCGGTGCAGTCTTCACGCCTCTCGACGAACACCCGGGTCCCGTCCGTCGGATCGAGATCCGGCAGCTGGATCTCGGGGCGCGTTTGGGCACAGCCGTCGTGCGTCGCCCACCAGTCGAGGCTCGCGGGCGAAGAGAGCACGCGTCCACGTTTGCCCAGGATGTCGCCTCCGGCGTAGGGGACGATGGGATCTCGCTCACCGTTGATCATCAGGACCGACACGGGCCGCTTCGGGGGGTGGTGCTCGTGGATGGCAGGTAGACCCATCACCACGGCAGCCACGGCTCGGACGCGTTCGGACGCCTCGACCGCGAACGTCAGCGCCATCGCACCCCCGTTCGAGGCACCCACGATGAACACTCGATCGGTGTCGATGCCGTAGTCCGCGTGGGCTCGATCGATCAGCTGGGTGAGGAACCCGACGTCGTCCACTCCCTGGAGCGCTTGCTCCTTGAAGGGGCGATGATCGTTCCAGCTCTCGGAGATCCCCTGGGGGATCACCAACACCCAACCGCGTGCGTCTGCCTGGCGCGTCAGGCCGTAGCGAGTCCCATGGTTGAGTCTCGCCGCGGTGCCGCCGTTGCCGTGGAGCGCGATCACCAGCGGCACCGCTCTCGTCCTGGAGTGCGCCGGAGGCAGGTGGACGTAGTAGACGCGCCGTCGGCCTTGCGAGAGGAGCTCGTGCCTGGTCAGTCCTCGCGTCGTCCATGCGTGCCAGCCGAGAACCAGGCAGAGCCCGAGCCCGATCAGCGCCGCAGCGATCAGCAGCCGGCGCCGCCACCTCCTGCCGCCCTTGTCAGGCGAGGACAAGGTCGTCCCGATGGACCACGACGAGATCTCGTCCGACGCTGCCAAACAGCAGCTCGAGCTCCTGGGTCTTCTGGCGTGCCGATCGCGCGACGTCCAGCGCGCCGAGTCTGGCCAATCCGCGCCCGACCTCGCGGCCTTCCGCGTCCACGATACTCACGGCGTCCCCGGCGTTGAAGTTGCCGCGAACGCCGATCACACCGACCGGCAACAGGCTGCTCCTGCCACCCCGCAGCGCGCTCGCGGCGCCGGCGTCGACCACGACCGTGCCCCGTGGCTTGAGCGTGTAGGCGATCCAGTGCTGGCGCGCACGCAGTACGCCCTCCACGGGGTGCACCAAGGTGCCGACGTCCTCTCCAGCGAGCAAGCGCGAGATGATCCTGGGCTCAGCCGCGCTCGCGATGACCACCCAGGCGCCGGAGCGACTCGCTTTCCTCGCGGAATCGACCTTGGACATGATGCCGCCGCTCCCGACGCCGCTCGAGCCACCCCGGTCCTGCACGACGAAGTCCGCTGGCAGCTCCGAGAGCCGCTCGCCGTCCGCGCCCAGCACGCCGGCGACGTCAGTGAGCAACACCAGCACCTCCGCGCCAACCAGCGGCACCACCATGGCGGACAGCTGGTCATTGTCGCCAAAGCGAATCTCGTCGGTCGAGACGGTGTCGTTCTCGTTGACGATGGGCAGCGCCTGCGCGTCGAGCAGCTCGGCGAGCGCGTTCCTCGCGTTGTTCAGTCGCTCCCGATCGGCAAGGTCCGCGTGGGTGAGCAGAACCTGCGCCGGGATCATCCCGCAGTCGGCGCAGGCCTCTTCATAGCGTCGCATGAGTACCGACTGGCCGGCGGCCGCGGCGGCCTGGAGCTTGCTCATCTCTTTGGGGCGAGCCGGGTACCCAAGGCGCTCGCAGCCAAGGGCGATGGCGCCGCTCGAGACCAGGACGAACCGCCGCTCGCTGCTCTGCGGCTCGCGGCTGGACTCGGCCAGCTGCGCGATCAAATTGCCCGGCAGGCTCGGGTCACTCGAGAGAGCGCGGGAGCCGACCTTGACCACGACGCGGCGAGCGTTCTGGAGCGCTGTGCGGGCGGATGCCATGCGCCGGCTGCTATAGCACGCCGCCTCCCGTCTCGTGGCTCCACAGCATGAGCTCGCAGGGCCACGCGGCGACGGGACGCTAGTCTGGGGGCGTTGCGAGCGGCTTGATCAACTGGAGATCGAGCACGGGCGTTTCGGTCTCCACCGCGGCCGAGATCAGGTCCGGACGACGACTCGCGTGCATCCGCCAGCTGCTCGTACGTCGGGGTTCTGGAGCGTCGCCGGTGCTCTCCAGCAAGACCCCCCGCGCGCTCAGCGCTCGACGCAACCGAGCGCCGTCTCCGGCGACGCGCACGAGGCACAGCGCGCTCCCGCGCGCCAGCTCCGCGGCCGGCGCCGCGCCCAGCAGTCGTCCGTACTGCAGCCAGACGACGTCGCCGCGTGAGGCCAGCTCGTGCTGGGCGGCGTTCAGCAGGCGCTCGCAGGTCCAGACGAGTCGCGGCGCGTCCTCTGCGGAGCAGGCCAGCTCGATACGCTCGAGCAGCCAGGCCGCGCGCAGATCGTCGAGAGCGTCCAGCGGCTCCTCCAGCACGAGCAGTCGGGGGCCGCTGATCACGGCCATGGCGAGGCTCACCGCGGTGCGTTCCGCCGGCTCCAGCGCGGCAGCAGTCGCCTTGGAGAACTGCGAGAGCCCGAGCGTGGCGAGCACGTGCTTGGCGACCCGCGCTCCGTGGGGGATGCGGAACAAGTCGGCGACGAAGCGCAGGCTCGCGAGCACCGGTTCGTCATCGAGGAGCCAGCCGTCTCTGGGCACCAGGCGCGTGCTGCGCGCCAGGGCCTGCTCGGCGGGCTCGCCCACCATGAGCAACTCGCCGCTGGTGCGCTCGGCCTCGGCGATGAGCAGCTTTGGCAGGAACCCGCTGTCACCGACGATCGCGACTCGACGCGCCTGGCTGCGGAAGCTCACGGCTTCCACCTGGACGGCCCCGGACCGCCGCACGCTGAGCTGACGCGCTTCCAGCGTAGCGAAGGCGACCGGAGTTTCCTGGTGGAAACTTCGGTCTGCGCTGCCCGAGGAGGGGGGCTCCGAGGTCATGGCTTCACAGGTGCCATCTCCAGCAGCATCATCGGCTTGTCGCTCTCGTAGACCATGAACGGTCCGAGCGCCTTGATCATGCCGCTGATCTGCTGGGGAATGGTGATCTGGGCGTCGGCGCGCAGACCATCGATGCCCAGCAGCTTGCCGAGGATGGAGGTCTGAAGCTCTGGTAGCTCGACGATCGGGGCGTCCTCGCTGAGGCCCGCTTGCCTGCGCGCGTAGTCGAGGGCCTGCCGGATCCCACCGAGCTCGTCCACCAGCTTGCGGTCCTTTGCCTGCTCGCCGGTCCACACTCGACCTCGCGCCACCTGATCCACCTGGGCCTTGTTCAGAGGACGGCCCGCCGCGACCCGCGTGATGAAGGTGTCGTAGAACTGCCCGACCTTCTTCTCCAGCTCCTTGCGTTCGGCTGCCGTGAACGGACGGTAGAGTGACTCGGCATCCGCCTTCGGCGCGGTCTTGTAGGTCTCCACGTTGACGCCGATCTTGTTCAGGAGCTGCGCGACGTCTGCCTTCCCGTAGAACACGCCGATGCTCCCGGTGATGGTCGCCGGGTTGGCGAAGATGCGATTGCCCGGAGCGGAGATGTAGTAGCCGGCGCTCGCGGCGTAGCTCCCCATGCTGACGACCAACGGTTTCGTCTTGGCGGTCAGCTCGACCTGACGCCACATCACGTCTGCGGCCATCGCTGACCCGCCAGGAGTTTCCACGCGGAGAACAACGGCGCCGATGCGAGGGTCTTCGCGCACGTCCTTCAGGGTCTCGGCGATGGTGTAGGAGCCGGCCAGCTTCATGCCCAGAAACGGGATGGTGCTGCTGCGACCGTCGACCATGTCGCCATCGACGTAGATCACGGCGATGCCCCGCTCTCGACCGAACTTCTTGGGTGCGCGGGGTGCGAGCACGTCTTCGTCCACGACCAGGGTGTCACGGCCGATCATCGTCCGTACGGCGTCTTCGAGCTCATCGTCGAAGGCGACGCCGTCGACGAACTTCGCCTGCTTCGCCTCGGACGCGATGAAGGGACCCTGCTTGATGTTGGCGCGCACCTCGGCAGGCGTCATCCGGCGTCCCGCTGCGACGCCTTCGACCAGCTGGCGCTCCAGCTGCTGCAGCATGTCGATGCGATCCGCCTTGGCGACCTTCGAAGCTCCGGTGCGGGTGAGGCGCTCCGGGGCGCTCTTGTGGGCGCCGATACGCACGAAATCCGCGCGGATCCCTAGCTTGTTGAGCAGGCCCGCGAAGTACATCGACTGGGTCTTCAGGCCCGCGAAGCGCAGGCCTCCGGCAGGGTTGACCAGGATCTTGGTCGCCGCGGAACACAGGTAGAGCGCCATCCCTCCGTTGTCCTCCAGGTGGCACAACACCTTCTTGCCGTGCCGCCGGAGGTTGTGGATGGCGTCGCGGAACTCCTGGGCGTGGGCGAAGCTGTCAGCTGGATCCGTACGGAGCTCGAGGAGCACGGCGTCGACGGCGTCCTCGTTGGCCATCTTCCAGAGCCGGCGCATCATACGGAAGTGTCCTCGCGGGTCAGGCGTGGACTCGATGCGGACGCGCACCGCGTATCGGGGCGCCTCACCCCCAACTGGCTCGCGGAAGGTGCGGACGGCCAGATCGAGGTATGGATTGGCGTAGCTGTCGTCCGCTCCCAGGGCGTTGCCACCCACGGCACCTCCCGTGAACTCGGTGCTGCCCGCAGGGTTCGAGTTGTATAGCGAGAGTCCGAGGGAAGCGACGTAGTCGGGCTCGTCCTGATCCAGGTGGTGCAGCGTGACCCCTCCGGTGAGCCTGCCGAGGGGCGCGATATCGAGACCAATGGTTCCCCGCGGCACCCACTCGTCGCTGTCCTGGATGTACTTGGTCTCCAGGCCCAGTTCGAGGGTACGCTCGCCGGTGGGGCGCAGCGCCATGCCCATGTCGTAGCTGGGCGAGCGACTCCCGCCGGCCTGGTTGCGTGGGCCGTTGATGTCGTTGGCCACGAAGGAGAGACCCACCGCAGGCGCCGGACGCGACGTCATGGCGATGGTGTAGGAAGCGAGGCGATCGTGGATCGCGGAGTCGGAGTACGAGCGCTGCAACGAGAAGCCCAGCGAGAACGCATCGGTGGCGCTGAGCGCGAGGCCCCAGGTAACGAACTGGTAGTTGCCCGATTCCGCGGCGGAGTCCGGGGGGTCCACGATGTCCACCCGCAGACCGCTCGACAGGTTCAGGAACAGCGGGGTCGCGAAGGAGAACGCGTGGCCCTGCCAGGGCACCGACAGGTCGTCGTCGAGGAAGATCGCGCTCCAGCGAAACTCACCGCCCTTCATGAAGCCAATATTCGCCGGGTTCAGACCGAGAGCGGTGCTGTCGTCGGTTCCCGCGAGGCTACGGCCCAGCACCGGGAGGCGCTGGGTTCCGGTGTCCGTCGGGACCTGAGCCGACGCGCGCTGGCTCCAGCCGAGGGTGAGCAGAGTAGTCGCGAGCGCGACGGCACTGTAGCGGTGAGTCCGCGAAGGTGTACGGCGGTTCGCGGCCGTGGCGCGAAACAGGGACAGGCTCATGCGCTCAAGATCTCCCGTGAGGTGGCGACTTCTTTGATTTCCGTGCGGCGCCTTTCGAGCTCCGCCGTGTCCTTGACGGGCAGGAAGCGCGAGGCGGCGCCTTCCCGCGGCACGCGGACGAACTGGGTGTCGAGGTGGCTCGTGATCTCTCCCAGCAGACGCTCGAACTGGATGAACCGCTCGTCACCGGCCTGCTTCGTCACCGTGAAGTAGGTCCAGGGCATGGCGAGCTCCAGCAACGCGCGGGCGTTCACCCAGAAGGTGTTGGTGTTGAAGACGCGCACCCTGCTGGGATCGAAGGTCTCCGGCAGGCGGAACTCCTCGAGGATCACCGGGCGACCGTCCAACCTGGCGGGGATACCGCCGCGATCGGTGCCGACCTTGTCGACGACTTCGCAGCTGACTGGCTTGCCGTGGCTCAGGTGCCAGCCCACGAGCAGCGGATCCAGAGTGGCGCCGAGGTTGTCCACGTTGGTGATCAGCACCAGCTCGCCCCCGTCGGCCACGAAGCGCTCCAGTAGACCGCTCCGGGCCAGCGCGTCTGGCAAGTCGCCATGGCCTGGCGCGTGTGACTGCGGCGCGCCAGATTCCCCGCGGAACAGATGCCCGTCAGGGGTGAGGCGCAACGACAGGTTCTGCGGGAAGGTCGCGACGTTCTTCACCTCGGGGTGGCTGGCCAGGGCCTGCCTGAGCCCGCTGTCGGTCGCGTCGCTCGTCATCAGCCACAGCGGACAGCCGTGGCCGACCCGCTCGACCTCCCTGAGGCGCATGTCGAGGAAGCTATGTCCGTCGACGGCCTCCACCAGCGCCTTGATCACCCCGCCCATGCGCGTGGCCATGCCGCCTGCGAGCACGATCAGCGCGCACTTCCCGGCGCGCAGCACCGCTTCCCCTCTCGCGATCAGCTGGCGACGCTGGTCAGGGTCCGTGGGCAGTTCGCCGACGTCCTCGGGCCTTGGGGCCTCGACCACGCCCTTCACGCGATTGTCGGGTTCTCGCCCCAGGTTTCGTTCGGCGAGGTCGAGCAACCAGTCGGGATCGAACGCGTGACGCTCGAGCTGGCGCTTCAGGGCGGGATCGAGGCCGGCCAGCTCGGCCGCCAGTGCGTCCTTCATCGGGGCAGTCATATTGGGCTCGGGATGGTAGTGCGGAACCCCCTGGTTTTGTTACCTACTCCGGGCCAGTCGCGGCTTTTTCTGGGGTCAGTTGACCAGCCTCCGCAAGACCTGCGCCACACCGCTGGTGTCCGGGTGCATGGCGCCGCCGCGTGATCGGGCTTTTCGTTCGCCTGAGTCGGGTGGCGTTGCTAAGTCCATCCTCGATGGCTCAGCTCGGGAGGCCTCGAGGGGCCGGCTCACCCTTGGTACCGATGCTCGCTGCCGCTCTGTTCGCGGTGGCCGCTGCGGGCTGCGGCGAAGATGCGGAAGTCGTCGGCGGTTCCGCTTCTCCCAGCGACGACCCTCGTGACCATGCCGTGGACACCAGCGTCGACTACCGCATCGAGGTGTCCGAGCCGCGCTGGGTGATCCCTGGGGCCGGTCTCCCTGCGGATACCGCAGCGGTGTCCAACGCCAACGTGGAGATCCACTTCTTCGGCGGCAAGCTCTACATGGCGTGGCGGGCGGCGCCGTTCCACTTCGCCAGCAGCGAGACCAAGATGCAGGTGGTGTCGTCCACCGACGGCGGCGAGACGTGGGATCTGGAGACGACCATCGCCCTCGGCAGAGACGTCCGGGAGCCCCGGCTCTTCGACGCCGATGGCGAGCTTCACCTGGTGTTCTTCGAAGCGGGCACGAACGCCCTCGCCTTCGAGCCGAACCGCATGCTGCAGGTGGTGCGGGACGAGTCCGGCAGGTGGAGCGACGTGCAGGTGGTGGTCGACGCCCCCGAGGTGCCGTGGGACATCAAGCGTCGGATCCCCGCGAAGGGCGAACCCAGTCAGCTCTGGATGACCTCCTACATGGGCGAGCACTACGGCGGCGAGGGCTCCGTCGTGCAGGTCTTCTTCAAGCACTCGAGCGATGGCTACGCATGGTCTCCGGTTGCCGGGGATGGCGTGGTGTACTCGGGTGGCGTGAGCGAGGTGGCGTTCGAGTTCACGGACGCGGGCGATCTGTGGGCGGTGACTCGCAACGAGGACGGCGACGCGACTGGCTGCGGCTCTCAGGTCTGCGTGGCGAAGGCGGGCGACCTCGGCAACTGGGACTGTCCTGACGTCTCGGACCCCGAGCGCTATGACTCCCCCGAGATGTTCCGACATGGCAACCGCCTGTACCTGATCGCTCGTCGGGACATCGGTGGTCCGTTTGGTGCGGGCCCAGATGCCTGCAGTCTCGTGGCCTACTCTCAGCGTGCGAAGACCACGGCGCTCTACGAGGTCGACACGGACGCGCGCAGGGTGGTGCACATCCAGGACCTGCCCGGCGCCGGCGATACGGCGTTCGCGTCGGTGCGTCGGGTCGACGATCACCATTTCCTGGTGGCAAACTACACAGCGCCTCTCGACGAGCCAGACCAGAGCTGGGTGCAGGGACAGACCAGCGATCGCGGGACTCAGGTCTACTTCGTCGACATCCGCTTCGTAGCGCCGTGAGTCGCCTGGGACGTTGCCGTTTCCGCCGTGGGGCGTCGCCCGGGGTTTGGGGGGGAGCCGCGCTGTGCGCGCTCTGCATGTCTGGTTGCGTCCTCGGTTCGTCCCTCCACGCGACACACGAGCAGACCGAGCGCGCACCTCCGCCTCCATCTCCTCGGGACGCGCAGGCCACCCTACAGGGCGCACCACTGACCTCGGAGAGTCAGCGGCACCCGCCACCGCCGTGTCCCAGGCCTCTGGTCGAGCGCCCCGGTTACTGGCACTGGTCGGGTGTGGAGTACGAATGGCGAGAGTCGCGTGACGAGTGCCCCGCCGACTGGCAGCGTTGAAGGCTATCGGCGGCTCGCCCCGCTGGTCGCCTAGAGTCCGTCCATGCGGAAATGCCAGGGGTCAGGTGTTTCCGCGCTGGAAAGCGCTGCTGGCGTGACGCTTGGGCCGACAGTGATTGGGGACAGCGATTGGGGTACAGAGTCCAATACCTTCAGAACTGGCCCTGACGTGTCGTCGCCAGGCCCTCGATTCGGTCGAGGTTCGGGGACTTGCAGCACCCCGCTGGGACCCACGAACGGCACCATGGAGGTTGATCGAGGCACCGCATGCCTCTTCCAAGCCCAGCGCTGTCTCGACTCGATCGTGTCAGAGTGCTCACTCGAGCCGCGAGAGTCGGCCAACTCGCATCCCTCCGGGGTACTATGTGCTCGCTCTGCTTTCCGGCCCTCGAACACGCGAGGGTGCCTGGGGCGGCTGCGTTTCACGACTCGTGCTCTGGCTGTATCTGCTCATCATTTCGTTCGCGCTGCTGACCGTTGGACTCGTGGCTTGGTCTCGCTCCATCGCGAGGAGAAACCGTGCGCTCGAGGCTCGGGTGACCGAGCTCGAACAACGACTGAGCGAAGCCATTGCCGTAGGGGAACGCCCCAGTCGTACGAGCGTGGCCGAGCAGGTGCAGGCGCTGGTGTCTCGCTCCAGCGCGGAGACGCTCAAGGCGTCCCTGGCAGAGTTCCCTGGTGTGGTCTGGTCGAGGCGCTCGGACGCAGAACACGGGGATTTCCTGGGCGGGCGCCACCAGGCGGTGTGGCAACGCGCAGATGCCATCGAGCGGGAGGAAGTGAGGCAGGCGTTGCGCACGGTCTCGCACGGGGAGCGTGTGTCTCGCTTCGATCTCGAACTGGATGGCTTCTCCTTCGACGTCAGCGTCGAGGCACTCGCCGAGGGCGGGGGCGCGGCGCTGCTCGTGGCCATGGACGTCACCGAGCGGCGCACCCTCGAGCAGAGTCGGCTGCAGGTCGGACTCGCCGACGCGCAGCGCGTCGAAGCGTTGGGGTTGCTGGCGGGTGGTGTGGCCCACGACCTGAACAACTTGCTGGTCGGCGTGCTCGCCAACTCGGCATTGATCCTCGAGGATACCTCCGAGGACTCGCCGCACGCGGCGCCGCTGACCAGCATCCTGCAGGCTGCGCAGCGTGCCTCGGAGCTCACGCGCGGCATGTTGGCCTACGCTAGGCGTGGCCGCGGGGACGTTCGCCCCCACGATCTCTCGATGGTCGCGCGAGAGACGGTGCAGCTGCTGAGCGCCTACGGGTCGAAGAAGGTGCGGGTGGAGCTGGAGCTCGCAGACGCTCTGCCGCCCATCGATTGTGACAGTGCTCAGCTCCGTCAGCTGGTGATGAACCTGGTCACCAACGCCATCGACGCGGTCGGAGACTGCGAGGGTACGGTGGTGATTCGCACGCGTCTGATCGACGTCAGCGCAGAGCTGCTGGACGATCCCTCACTGCGCGGGAACATCAAGCCGGGGCGCCACGTGCTGCTCGAGGTCCAGGACAGCGGGGCAGGCATGACCCGCGACGTCCAGCATCGGATCTTCGATCCCTTCTTCACCACCAAGACTCATGGGCATGGCCTGGGCATGAGCTCCGTGTTGGGCTCGGTGCGCAGTCACGGCGCGGCGCTGACCGTGCACAGTCAGCCTGGCCGGGGAACGACGTTTCGCGTGATGTTCCCTCGCTCGACGTCGGAGCTGCGGCACGAGACCACGAAGCAGCGCCAGGCGCTGCGGGTCGAGGGCTACGCGCTGATCGCCGACGATGAGCCCGAGGTGAGGCGGGCGGCCGGGCGCATCCTGCGCCGCATCGGCTTCGAGCTGCTCGAGGCCGCAGACGGTGAGAGCGCCCTCGAGCACTACCAGGAGGCCGGTCCGAGGATTTCCCTCGTGCTGCTGGACGTCAACATGCCCAGGAAGAGCGGACTCGAGGTGTTGGCCGCGGTGCGTCTCGTGGATCCAGAGCTGCCGGTGGTGCTCACCAGCGGCTACCCGGAAGAGGGTGTGGAGCACGCGCTCAGCCAGCGCACGCGCTTCCTGCAGAAGCCCTACACGCCGAACGACCTGGTGAAGATCGTGGCCGTGGTGATGAGCGGCTGGCTCAACAGCGTGGAATCTCAGGCCCGGCTCCGCAGCGGCGCCAAGCTCCCGGGCGAGGCGCAGCGCCCGAGCGACGCAGCCGAGCTGAAGGCAAAGTAGCGCGTCATATTCCTTGCAGAAATGATAGCCGGCGCGTCGTGCATGGCCTGCGCCTGTCAGCGCTTCACTTCCCCCGTCGCGAGATCGATGGGCAGCTCTCGCACCACCTTCGGATCCGCACACAGCAGGACCGGCACGGAGCCCTTCACCTTCTTCGTCACGTGGGCCACCAGGCGCTTGCCCACCTCGTAGTCGTCGGGGATGGCGCCGAAGTACTTCTTGCCGTTGTCCTCGGTGACCACGAAGCGGGTGTTCTCGAGCCAGTCCTGACCCTTGATCGCCTTGCGGGTGAGGGGGAAGTCGTAGTCGTCTGGGGTTACCTTGGTGAAGCCATAGAGCAACGCGTAGAGGTGCTTGCAGTCGGCCGTGGCGGCCTTGGGGAGGCTCAAGGACTCGCTCGGTCTCGGCCCGAACTCCGCCTTGTACTCCTTCACGCCGCCGCTCGGCTCCGTGAGGGCATACAGCTGCTTTCCGGCGAGTACGAAGACGTGTTCGTCGTCAGGAGCGAAGAGTCCGCTGGCGAGGGCTCCCGGCGGCATGGGCAAGGTCTCCCACTCGCCGCCCTCGACCCGCCTGTAGAGCTTGTCCGCGCCAGCGACCCACAGCGTGCCCTGCTCGCTCAGCGCGACCTGCAGTGCGGTGGGGACTTCGCTCACGCCCTGGAGCCCGTCACCCGTGAAGTGGAGCAGCTGTCCTCCGGTGCTGAGGTAGACGTCATCGTCGGACTTCGCGACCGCCGTCGTGCCCTCACCCCCGACCAGTCCGGACACTTCGAGCGTCTTGGACTTGGTGCTGCCCGGCGCGAAGTACTCCACGATCGGTGGCTTGTCTTCTGCGCCGCAGCGGGGACCGACCACGAAGACATGCCCGAGCTCCGTCGCAGCGAAGCCCTGGGGCACGATCTCACTCTGGCAGCCAGGGCTACCGTCCTTGGGTTTGGGTAGCTTCGACGGAGCGAGCTTCGGTACCGGGCGCTTGGGAAAGCCGGATACCACACGGAAAGTCGGTGCCTTGTTGTCGAAGCCGAACTGGTCGACGGCCAGCGCGAGCACCCGACCCTTGTTCCAGCGCTGGACCCCGACGTCGATCCAGCGGGGCGAGTTGACGTCGACGCTTCGCCAACCCTTGGTGGTGGCCTGGGACACCTGACTCCAGCCCACGCGCCCGTTTCCGGTGACGTAGCCGATGAAGGTGGACTTGGGCCATTCCCCCGCGGCAGTGTGCAGATCCGCCCAGGTGGGGAGCTGGCTGTTGAGTCCCTCGGGGGAACTGATCTCCCCGGTTCGAGTCAGCAGCATGAAGTTGAACGAGAGGCCACCCTCCGGGGGTGGGCCGGCGAGCAAGGCGTTCGAGGTTCCTAGAGGAAATAGCTTCAGGTCGGCGCTGAACTGCGCCCAGGGCTTGAGCGGGCTCGGCTTCGGGGGCGCTTTCGCGACCTCGGGTGCGGGGGCAGCGCCTTCAGGAGCCGCCTGTCCCGCGGTGGCGCTGGCCGGCGCTGTCGGCGCGCCATCCGACGACAGCTGCTGTTCACCTGGCGACTCCGCGGGCTCGGGGCTGGGCGCGGAACCGCCGCAGGCTTGCAGTTCCAGCGCGGTCAGGCAGCTCAGGGCGGCGAGCAACCGGCGGTCGCAGGCGAAGAAGCATTGCTTGGTGAGTCGTGGCATGTCGTGGCTCCGGGCTAGTTGGCGGGTGGCAGGGTGCCGCTGGCGAGCAGCAGCTCCTGTTCGATCTCTGCGTCTTCCTTGTTTGCGCGTGGGAACGCGACGCGGTGGTAGGCGACCCACCAGGCGATGGGGCGCGAGCTGCTCTCCGGATGAACCAGCTCGAGCTCGACGCGACGCGGCTGGCCCTCGAGCAGTCGGTCGTCTCGCACGAGCTGACGTTGGGCGAAGCTGCCGAGTTTAGCTATGCGGAAATGACGCGTGAGGTAGCGATGGTCGCGCTTCAGGACTCGGTAGTCGTCACCGATCAGCTCGGCGCCGATCTCGAGACGACGGAACAAGTCGCCGGTCGGCAGCGCATGGCCGACACCGCGAGCTTCCAGCGTCAGCACCACGCGTCCGCCATCCCGGCGCGCTACTTCGACGTGAACCGCCCGACGCAAGCGTTCCACGTCGCGCGAAGACTGGAAGTCGTGGCGCAGGTGTCCGTCGGCGGCGCGCTCCATGTGGCAGCTCGCGCAGGTCGTCCCGGCCATGCTCGAGGCGGCGTGCTCGCTGACGGTCGACTGCATCAACAGCGGACGTTTGCGCAGCGCCCGATCCGGGAACTCGAACTCGTGACAGCTCTGGCAGGCTCCCGCCGGCGTCAGGCTCAACGCGCGAAACACCGGATGCGCGTCAGGTGCCGGGCCCTTGCCTCCAGCGAGGATCCGACCCTCGACCACGTGACAGGTGACGCAGCCCACCCCCAGCTCCGCCAGCTCTCGGCTCGGAGGACTGGCGGCGTCTGCCTCGGGCGCGTGGCAGCCGCGACAGAATGGTAGCGGCTCCCGCTGCAGAGCGCGCTGATACGCCGGCTCGACGAATGCCTGCCTGTGCAGGGAACTGCGCCACTCTCTAGATATTTCCGTGTGGCAAGATTCGCAGGTGTCGTTCTTGGCGACGGCCGCGCTGCCCCGTGCGGGGTTGGATCCAGGGGTGAGGACCGCCGGCGCTCCCTCCGAGCTCAGCCCGCTTGCCTCGCGGGCCCGAGGCCCAGCGCCGCAGCCGTGAAGCGACGTCAGCCCTAACCCCCAAACCAAGATGGTCCGGGAGGCCCGTGTCTGGCGGCTTTTCTGGATGCGCTTCACCCCAGCGTCCACTCATAGCAAGCTCGGGCGCTGATCGCAGCAAGCGCCTGGCAATGCTATGAACGCCGCATCGGGCGGGCGACTTCCTGGCGCCGCTACGCCAGCATCTCCTGGATGATGCCCAGCGACTCCGCCATGCCCTGGCGACCGAAGGTGTCGATCTGCAAGCCCATGGCGTTGGCCAAGGTGACGAAGAGGTCGTTGTGGGCTCGGCCTCGCACGTTCCACTTGCGCGATCCCTTGTCGTCGGTCGTGATCTGTCCGGAGCCGGGGTCGAAGATGGGGCAGCGGATGTACTGGCCCATCTTCAGGTAGCCGTGGGCGTCGCCGATCACCATCCAGGGCAGGCGGCTCAGGTCGTGGCTGCCCTCCCCGATGTGCGAGTAGACGAAGACCAGGGTGTGATCGAGCAGGGTCTGCCCGTCGGACTCGGGGAGCGACGCGAGCTGATCGAGGATGAACGCGACCTTGGCGTACATGATGCGGTGCAGCTCATCGATCGTGCCACGCGCCGCGTCGTCGCTGAGCTCTGGCTGGTCGCCGCTGACCTTGTGGATCAGGTCGTGCCAGTCGCTGCTGCCATAGTCACCATCGGTGTAGCCGAACTCGTAGCTCGGCGGCTCCTGAATCGATAGCGTCACGACACGAGTCGTATCCGTGTGGAGAGCGGCTGCGGCGAGGCGCCCGATCAGCTCCGTGTGGGTGTGCCACAGGCGGTTGCTCGGGTTGCCCTTCTGGTAGCCCTCGTCCAGCTGACCCCAGGGGTCCATGATGCTGGCCTTGCCGGGGCGATTGGCCTCGCGGTTGTTCACCACGCCCAGGCTGTCGAATAGATCCTTGCGGTACTGCAGCATGGCGCCGACCTTGTCTCTGTCCTTGCCTCCGAGCTTGGCGAGCAGCGCGTCGTAGTCGCCCTTGACGTGGTTGTACACGCTGGTGCGCCGCGCCTGCAGGGCGGCCTGAGCCGCCGCGTCGGTGTTCAGCGGGTCCGGGAACAGGCGATCCCAGATGTCCGGGATGTACATCAGGTAGGGCACCTGCTGTCCTGGAGCGGAGTAGGAGTGATGGTTGGTGGAACGGCTGTAGAAGCCCGCGTTCTCGTCGGCCATCACCTCCAGGCTCGGCAGTCTGGTGATCGGACCGTCCTTGTTGAGGAACTGAGAAATCGCCTGGTCGATGGATGGGCCGTTTCCGAGATCGCCGGTGGAACCGTAGCGATCGTCGGCGGTCAGCATGTGGGTGAGCCCAGCGAAGTGCGCGTTGGCCGGCGACGTCGGATCCACTTCGTTGCTCACCATGTCGAGGTTCTCGAACATGGTGACCCGCGAGCGGTACCCGTCCAGGGAGGCCATCACCGGGCGGAAGTTCCATGCGTCATTGGGGAGCGCCGTGGTCTGACTCACGTAGCTCGGTCCCTGGACGCTTGGCTCGAACGTCGTGCGGCGACAGCCTGGGCTCACCTCGATGAACAGCATGCGTAGCGGGACGTCGTTTGGTCCAGCCTTCGCGCTGTTGCTCGAGAGCCAGGGCAACGCCGTGCCCACGCTGGTGGCGCCGAGGAGTTTGAGGATGGTGCGGCGGTCGAATCGGGTCATCTCACGCGCTTTCTTCAAGAGAGCTTGGGAACGCTCGGCTCACGGCTTGGGCCGGCTCAGGAACGAGGGAGTGGTGACCAGGTCGAGGATCAGCCGTTGCATGCTGTCCCCATCGGTCTCCAGCAGGGGAGCGGCGAGCGCCCGCACCTCGCAGGCGTCCGCGTTGGCGACGGAGCGGCCCAGCGCGTAGCGAAACAGATGCTCCGACATGCACGCCGCGACCTGTGGGCTCTTGGCGAGCTTCTGCGAGAGGTCGACGCCATCTTGGATCTCCCCCTCGATATCACTGGTGGGGAGCGAGCCGGTCGCGTCCACCGAGCAGCCGTTCTCGGCGTCTCGGTAGCGGCCCAGTGCGTCATAGTTCTCGAAGGTGAAACCCGCACCGTCGATGGCCCGATGGCAATCCTGGCACTCGTCACGAACGGTGTGGGTCTTGGCGATGTCGTCGCGAGTCGTGCAGACCTCGCCTGGGGCCACCTTCTCGGGCTCCTTGTTCAGGTTCTTCGGATCTGCGGGGCCGGTGGGGGTGCACAGGAAGCTGCTGAGGAGAGTTACCCCGCGGAAAATTGGGGAGTGGCGCAAGCCGTGAGAAGTCGACGAGAGCACCCCTGGTTGCGTCAGGATGCCGCTGCGCTGATCCTTCGGCAGCTCGACGTAGACCAGGTCGTCGCTGCCCGGCGCAGGCACACCGAAGAGCGGCGCGAGGCGATCGTTCACGAAGCCGTAGCTCCCGGTCATCAGTGAAGACCAGGAGTCGTCTTCCCAAAGCGCCTTGTCCAGGTAGCGCCGCGCGGACTCCTTCAGGTCGGCCTTCAGCTGGGTGTCGAACTCAGGGAAGGTGTTGGGGTCGAGGCTCAGCCCGTCGATCTTGTAGAGTCGCAGCCACTCGCCGAGGAAGTTGGTGAGCACCGGGCGCGCCCGGGGATCCGTCATCAAGCGCTCGGCCTGGAGGCGCACGCCGTCATCGGTATCGAGCAGTCCGTCGCGCGCCGCCGTGGTCAGCTCGTCGTCGGGCAAGGTAGCGAGGAAGAAGTACGACAACCGAGACGCCATCTCGTAGCCGCTCAGTCGCACGGCCTTCTCTCCGACCGGGGCGCTCGACCCGAACTCTGGGCGGAACAGGAAGAGCGGCGACTCGACCACTGCGCTGACCACCATGCGCACGGCCTCGTCGAAGCCGTGATCCGCCCGGGCGCTGGTCGCGAAGCTGCTGAGTCGCGCTGCCTCGTCGGGCTCCAGAGGTCGGCGATAGGCCTTGCTGCCCAGCTCCGTCGCGATCTGCGTGACGCAGGCGTCGCTGTCGTCGCTGCACGGAGCCCAGCCATCGAGGTTCTGTGCTGCGGCGTTGGCGACGTCCCCGGAGAGCTTCACGTAGAGCTCGACGCCGAGGGGCGACGCCGACTGGCCAGAGGCGTTGTTGGTGAAACCGTCCACCCGGGTGTCAGGTGCGGTGTCCAGAGAGGGCAGGGTCACGCCGGGAAAGAGATCCGTGACGCTGTTGCGGTACTCCTGTGGGCTCAGACGGCGGATCGGAGCCGCTGACGACTGGAACACCGTATCCAGGCAGGCGCTCCGAGGGTCACTCTCCCCACCGCCGTTCCCGCCGTTTCCGCCAGGCAGGCCGCCGCCGCTGGCCCCAGGATCACCGATGTTGCCCTGGCAGCTCCAACCGGCAAACGCGGCGCTGGCGAGCACTGGGATGGCTAACCAATGTGTGCGTCTCATGGCTCTCCCTTCGCGCTCACCGGTTCCTCGTCCCCTCGTCCGGGTGCCAAGGTTCGCGGCGCGCAGGCCAAGGGTATCACCTCCAAACCTGACGCGGGCTCGCACCAGAGCAGCCACCATGGGCCGGGTTTCCCGCGGAGAAGACGCCAGGGTGCGCTCACGAGACGATTCCCATGTGGCTATACGATGGGTCGTCGGAGAACCTGATGGTGGCTCAGGTCGAGGTCACTGGCGACCTACTCCGGCGCTTTCGGAGTCAAGCGTACGAAGGCTCCGGTCCCGGTTTCCTCGGAGGTGCAACCCGCCATGCGCAAGGCGTACAGGTAGCCGTCGCCGTGTTGCCTTACGGAACTGATTGGGCCCAGATGTCCGATCGGCGAGTCGGTCACGGCGGCGCCGTCCTGATCCACCTCCAGCATCCTGGCGAAGCCGGTGCAGCTGTCGCCGAACAGCAGCTTGTCGTCGAGCGCACCGACGTAGGGATCTACCTCACCCCCACCCTGGTACGTAGAGCTCACCCAGACGACGCGATGGAGCGCGGCCGTGGCCTCGGGGTCTGCCAGCACGAAGGCGTCGTCGCTGTCGTGAGTGAAGTAGGTCGTCGGGTCTTGGAACTCATCACAGCGCGCGCTGCCGCTGCCGCCTGCGCCGTCTGCCTCGCTCTGGGGGACGCAGGGGCCCTCCACGTCTGCCCAGCCGAAGTTCATGCCGGGCTTGCTGACCACGTTCACCTCTTCGAAGTCGTACAGTCCGACATCGCCGACCACGACATGCCCGAACCGGTCGAAGCCCCCTCTCCAGGGTGAGCGCAGCCCCCAGGCGAAGCTCGCAGGGTGGATCTTCGAGTCCATTTCCCCAGGGTTTCCAGGGGCGGCGCGGTAGCCTCCGCTGTCTCCACGATCCGGGAGGATGCGCGCCACTGCCCCGAGCAAGCTGCTCTCGTCCTGAGCGTTCCCGTCCCGCACCTTGTCGCCGAACAGGACATACATGGGACGCTCGCCGTCCTCCGGCCGTGGTGCGAAGCCCATCCAGCCGACGTTGTGCCATGGGCGAGTTGCCTTCTGGTCCTCCACGCTGAGCACCTCGCGTCGCGTGCTGGCGATCGACTCGTAGTCCTGGTCGGTGAACTCGTAGCGGTAGACTCCGCTCGCCGTGTCGCTCGTGCAGTAGCCCAGATAGAAATACTGGTTCTCCGCGAAGTCTGGGTCCAGGACGATGGAGATCAACCCGCAGTCGAGGGGATCGTGCACCTCGGGGATCTCGAAGCGGCCACGCAGCGTCAGGGTTCCGGGCGCATCACCTCCGAGTTCGTAGTGCAAGACGCTGCCCGCCTTGTCGAGCACGAGGAGCTCCTGCGTTCCCGGCAGGAACTGAAAGTCGGTGGGGTAGCTGGGCCACTCCTCTGCTTCCAGCGCCTGAGCCGAGAGCACGAGCGGATCCCGTGCCTTGGGTTGTGTCGTCGCCTCGGGATCATCGCTGCCGCACGCGGCGAGAGCGAACGCGAGCATCGAGCACAGGGATTTGGGGGAGAGGTTAGTCGTCATGTTCGAGCTGTTCGATCCAGTGTTCAATCAACGCAACCCCCTCCGCGTCTTCCTGCTGGACCCCGAGAGGCGGCATCGGTTTCGCGCTGCGTTCTCCCTGTACGGAGTCCATCGCGTGCACCAGCAGGCTGTCTTCTGGATCCCCGGGGATAACCCGAACACCGGCGGTGGACGCGCTGCCCTGGGACTCGACGTCGATCAAGTTGGCGAACGCCGCGTCGGGGAGCAGCGAGAACTCGCTGTTGGGGCCACTCCAGCCGTTGTGGCAGTGCGAGCAGTTGGCGAAGAAGTAGCCGAGCACGCGCGTGTCGAGATCGTCGCCACGCAGGTTGGGGGAGGGGGCAGAGAGGGGCGCCGCGAAGGCGCGCGACGGCAACACGCCGCTGTCCCCGGGCTGCTGTTGCACGCCATTCAAGCCCAGGAACGTCTGGGGACTGGAGTCGTGGCAAGCGGCGCACTCGTTCTCACTGGGCACTCGGTGCTCGAGCCGCGCGCCGGAGAAGTCGACTGCCGAGAGCGTCGCGCCGACTGCGGTTCTCACGGCCTCGTCGCGAGCCTCGTCCCAGACATAGACCGCGAACCGGCGCTCCCCGGTCTCATCGATGCGGATGATTCGTGTTTCCGCAGGGACTGGAGCGCCGGCCTCGTCGGCGAAGTAGAGCGTCTTGAAGGCGATACTTCCCGCGGGCACTCGCCAGTGCTCCGGATCCGTGGCGTCGATCGTCGCTCCCTCGGGCAGCACTAGCTGGCGCTGCTTTCGCGCGCCGTTGGTCCACAGCGGGAAACGCGGCGCGAAGCTGAGCGCCGCGCCACTGGTCTGCGCCGACCAGAGATCTCGCGGCTGGCTGAGATCCCACAAACCGACCTCCGATAGACGCTGGGGGAACTCGCGTTGGGGTTCTTCCAGCCAGCTGCTGTCGTCCTCGACTTGATTCCTGTCGGATCCACATGCCACGCAAAGTAGACACACTGAACCAACGGACCAAAGACGTAGGGGCATAGGCCATTCCTAGCGAACACCATGCCAGCGGCCGGCGAGTGCGTTGCAGCCCGATTGAGCTGCGACGCGGGCCTTCGGAGTAGTTGAGCCAAACTGAGTCAGAGCTCGGCCGCTGGATGGTTGGGACGCTACTGGGATGTGATCCGAGAGGTGGCCATGCGATCACTCAGGTTTCATCATCCCTCACCAGGATCACGATCTTGCCGCCCGCGTTGCTCTGATCCATCAAGCGGTGAGCATCGCGTAGACGCTCGAACGGCAGCACCGGGCCCACCTGCAGCTCGAGCTCCCCGCGCTCCACCAGATCGACGTAGCGCTGCAACTCCGCCTGGGTGATATCCGTCGACCCTCCTGAGTAGCTGGTGAGCTTCACGCCGGTTGGGATGTCGTCCATCGGCGTGAAGCGCTCCAGCGACCAGCTTCCCCCCAGGATGCCCGTCATGCACACGATCCCGCGGGGCCGAGTCGCAGCCAGCGAGTCCCTCAGCGTGGTGGTTCCCACCAGCTCCAGCACGCGTTCGGCGCCCTGACCACCGAAGTGGGCCCGTACCTCCTGGGCGAGCTCTCCGCCGTCCACGAACACATGATCTGCGCCGGCGGCGAGGAGCGCGTCCTGGCGCGCGGGATTGCGTGTCGTGGTGGCCACTCGCTTGCCCAGCGCCTTGGCCAGCGCGAGCGCAGCCAAGCCGATGGAGGACGTTCCCCCGCGGATCAAGAGGCTGTCTGCGCGCTCCAGTTCGAGGCCGACGTGCAGCGAGCCATGGGTCGTCTGCAGCATCTCGGGCAAAGCCGCCAGGCGGGAGCTGGGGAGCGACGTCCTCAGCTCGAACACGTGTTCGCGAGGGACACACGTGTACTCCGCGTAGGAGCCATCGAAGGCTCGACCCATGCCACCCATGAGCGCGGCCACTCGCGTACCGGCCGCGAGGTCGCTGTCGGGTGCGCGCTCGACGACGCCGCAACACTCGATGCCCAGGATGCGCGGGAAGCGCACACTCGGCGAGTCTCCTCGGCGGGTGAACCACTCGGACCGATTCAAGCCGAAGGCCGTGATGCGGATCAGCACCCAGCCGGGCTCGGGCTCTGGCACTGGCACCTCGCGGGGCTGCAGACGATCTGCGCCGCCGGGCTCTTCGATCACATAGGCCCGCATCTTTCCCGTCATGTCGATCTCCCCTCGCAAGCGGGTTCACGCGGTCTCGCCCTCCCCCGAGCCCAGCTTCATGGAGCACCGGGTTCACCATGTACAGTGCCGCCCTTGTTTCGGTCTTCGAGCACTGCTAGCCCCGGGGTCTGTGAGTTGGCTTGGTGATCGCGCCGTTTCCCTGAGTCGCGGCGGCGTGATGCTGGCCCTGGTAGCCGCCGCGTCCTCGCTCCTGACGTGCGCGGATCCCCTGGATCTTTGCGGCCCGAAGACCGCCAACCTCGAGTTCTTCTCCAAGGGCGACTGCATGCTGACCCGGGCGAGCTTCTTCCAGGGGCACGAGTGGTTGACCTATTTCGGAAACCAGCAGCTCCCCGTGGGCAGACGCTTCTCCCAAGCAGATCTCCAGACCATTGCCGAGGGGAATCGTCGGGTCGACTGGCCAAAGGAGCTACTGGTGAACATGAACGCCGGCATCGTGCAGTACGCCAGCGCGGTGACGGAGTACACCGATCGACCAGAGGTCCAGCGTTTCCACTTCCTGCTCGACGATCGCAATGACTCCGCACAGGCAGCGGCGGATGCTCACGCTGAGCTGGAACGCCTCACGCTGCTGGCGCTCGAGAACTGGGAGAGCGACAAGGTCAAGGCACTGACCCAGGTCGGGCGCGCCAACCACCTGATCCAGGACTCGTACTCGCCGGCGCACACCCACCGGGATACGCTCGACCCGGACCAACCGTGGTGCATCATCAAGGTCAAGGCATTCATCGAGCGTGCCGACGGCTACGACACTCCCGACATCGAGTATCACGGCGGCACCGGCAAGGACACGGTCGGCCACACCACGACTCAAGACTCGATTTACCGCGAGGGCCGCGACTGTCTCGAGCCCGCCGGTGCGGATCAGGTCGAGGCTTGCCTCTCGGAACCGGCGAGACGCGCAATCCTGGCTACGGCCGACTACCTCGCGCTGGTGCAGAACATGGCCGCTGCCGTGACCCTCGACAACGTCTCGCCCGAGGTGATCGTGAGCTACGGCTTGCCGCGCTACACTTCGGAGCACCTCTCGCTGTGCAAGGACTGAGCGCGAAACGTGGGCTGGTGCGCCGTCTTGGCGCCTTGCTGATGCTGTTCGGCGCAGTTGGCTGCGTGATGTACGTTGCCGAGAGGAATCAGCGGGGTCTCTGTGAGGCGCGCGTCGAAGCGCTGGGAGAGCGAGCGCCAGTGTGGCGGAACCCGAGCGGTGCCGCCATGTGCAGCGCCGAGAGCCGAACGCAGGCGCTGACCCTGCTGGGTGTGCTGGAACAGCACCCCGGCTTGCCCCGAGTGAGCGTGCGGGTCGAACCGTCGCTGATCGGCAGCAGCGCGCAGGTCGATCTGGCTGCCGCCGTGGTCCTCGCCCCACCCGAAGACGTCACGTTGCGGGACCCTGGCGTGTGGCTGCACGAACTCGCGCACCTGCAGTCTTCAGGGAAGCGCCCTCAGGAGCCGATCGCACGCCGGGTGCTGCGCGCCGTCGAGGAGGGTGCGGCAGACTACTACGCTGCGAGCCTGAGCGGCTCGACGACGTTGGGGGTCGTGGAGGGGCGCGCCCAACGGGACTTGAGCCAGAGCGTGGAACCTCGGGCGAGCGAGTGGGCCGCGCTGGCCTTTGGTGCGGCCGATCCCCATCGCTTTGGCTGGGCGCTCGCTGCCCGTCTCTGGCGTCGCTTCGGCGCGGACGCGCAGCTCGCTTCGGATCTCCTTCAGGCACTGGCCCGCATCGAGCCTCGCGGCAGACCTGGCGCTCGAGTCGTTCGGGCGCTCGTCCTGGCGCTCCCCCCACGTAGCCGGCCAGCGCTCGAGCGCGAGCTGATGGCCTGGCTCCCTGCGGAACTACAACCGCTGGCGAGGGTCGAAGCGCCAGTGAACGATCTAGCGCCCACGAGGGCACCGGAGGAATGACTGTCATGCAGAAATCGAATCAGGGCAGAGCCAGCTCCGGAGCGCGTGGTGCTGGGCTGCCCGGTGCAGCCCTGACGCGCTCGGCGCTGCTGATTGCCCTGGCCTGCTCGGGCTGCACGATTCATCACAGCAAGCAAGCCCTGTATGCTGCCAATGAACCGACTCCCGAGCCGGACGCGACCTTCGTTCAGGAGGAGGACAGCGGGCTCTCGCTCTTCGGCGTCTTCCAGATCGCCGAGCCGGATCACTACGCCGTCCTGTTGGAGCGAGCTCGCCGGCGCTACAGGTGCTCACGCATTCACCACGCGCAGCTCGACTTCTTCACGGATCACTGGCTGCTGATCGCGTTCCCGATCAGCCGCATCACCGCGATCTGCGATCCCGTGCAAGGAAGTGAGTCGAAGGGCGCCGAGAAGCGATGAGGCGCTGCGGCGTCGCGAGCGCGTTGCTCGGGGTGTGGCTCAGCCTGGCTGCGGGGACCGCCGCTGCCCCGAGCCTGGCGCTCGATCGCGATCGCGAGGAAGAGCTGCCCGACCTGACGCGGGACTCGAGCCGCTACGGGGACTTCGACCTGCAGGTCGCCGACGGTTTCCGCGATCGCTACTGGGTGCTGGGGATTGGCGCCGAGTACTTCACGTCCGCAGCCGAGGACGTGGGTAGCGGAGGAGAGGAGCTCCTGGGGTTGACCGCGATGTGGCGCCTTGGAGCATTCGGACCGCACGCGTTGATCATGGCCAAGCCCGGTGTCGATCGCGTGCAGGACACGCGTGCCCTGGCGGGGCTGGGGTTGCGGGGCTTCTACGAGATCCCTGGCTTCACGGAGCTGTCCTACGGCATCGGAGGGCACGCGGAGCTGCGGCTCACGGATCACTTCTGGCTTGGCTACCTCACCCCGCTCGAGGTCGGAGCCGTGGTCTGGCGACGAGGCTCGTGGAACATCGAAGCCTTCATTGGTATGCGGCGAGCCGTGGTGGGGAGTCTGATCAACTACTTCCTGATCGATCCCAACGGCTTCGACAACCAGGACGCGGAAGGCAACCTGGACGAAGCACTCCACGGCACCCCATGGCGTGCGTTCGTGCGCCTGGTGTTCGGACGGAGGGTGGACTGATGCGCCGTCGACTGGCCGGGGGCGTCGGGCTCGTGCTGTGCAGCGTCTGTGCGCTGGCTGACGCCAAGGACTACCGGATCTCCACTCCCGGCGGCCATGCCATCTACGACGAGCAGGAGACCTTCGCAGACGCCGTCGACCAGCGATCCCGACGCTTCGTGGTCGAGGCGGCGGTCGGGGCTGGCCCGGAGGGCAACGTCGGGATGCTGCTCGGCTACATCAACTGGCCGGTACGCGGGCTCGAGTACTACCTCGGCTTCGGCCTCGAGTCGAACCCCGCGAGGCAGTACACCGGCGCCGTACGCTACCTCTTCAACATCGATGGCTACCGCCCATATGTTTCCCTGGGGTATCTTTTCAAGGACGCCTACGCGCTGGGGACGTATACTCACAATGTGTTCGGCGAGGTCGGCTACAGCTGGGTCCTCCATCGCACGTACCACCTGACCGCCGGAGTCGGCGTGCGGCGTATCCTGAGCGTGCAGGTGCGCGACGACTCACCTCTGCGGGGGAGCGACGTCGATCCTCAATTGCTCGATGACGAGATCGACGGCATCGCGCGTTGGGTCCCGACGTTCGCTCTGCGCTTCAGCCGGGCCTTCTGATGCCGGGCGTATCCCCTCGGACCGACCTCCTGGGCGTGCCTGGCCCGAGCGCTGGGCCCAGAGCCTCGCCGCTCGTCCGAGTCGCCTCGAGTTGGCTCTGCGGGGCGGTGCTTCGGTCGTGACGGCGCGCTGCGGGTAGGTGACGCGGGGACGCGGGGCGGCGCGGCACTCGCTGGGCGGCTCGTCGGCGGAGGAGGCGGCGGCGGCGGAGGCGCATCTGGCCTCGAACCCGCGTGGATCGAACAGCCAGAGAACACCGCGAGGCCGGCGACGAAGAGCGTGAGCCTGGAGGCCGCGGCGACGCGAAGGATCCATCGAGGCTGGCCGATTGCTGGCATGGAGAGGCTCGAAGCTGCCACCACGGCTTGGACGGGGCAACGCACTGGATTGTTCTACCCCGCACGGGCTGGAATCTACCCTCGAGCTTGCCAGCGTGCGTGCGTCTGGGGTTTGCTGAGGCGTGCAGTACGTGCGACCAGGGCTCGAACCTCGCGAGGTCGTGCTGATCGGCGGAGGGCACGCGCACATCCAGGTGTTGCACCGCTGGGCGATGAAGCCGGTCCCTGGCGTGCAGCTGACGCTGGTCGTCGACCGCAGCGAAGCGATCTACTCGGGGATGGTGCCAGGTCACGTCGCCGGTGAATATTCCCTTGAGGAAATCAGTATCGACCTCGCGCGCTTGGCTGGTCGCGCCGGGGCGCAGCTGGTGGAGGCCGCTGCCCTCGAGGTGCTTCCGGCCGAGCGTCGCATCTTGCTCGATGACCGCCCAGCGATCACCTACGACCTCGCGAGCCTTGACGTAGGCTCGAGCGCGCTGGGCTGGGACCTCCCCGGAGTCAGCGAGCACGCCCTGGCGACGCGTCCCATCGCGCGCCTCACCCAGGAGCTGCACCAGCGACTCCAGCGCCTCGAGGACGGACAGACGCTGGTCATCGTGGGCGGCGGCGCGGGTGGGGTCGAGCTGGCGTTCTGCTGTCGAGCTCTGCTGGAGCAACGCGGCACGCGCGTCGCGATCCGCCTGATCGACGCGGCGTCCGAGGTGCTGCAGGGGTATCCGTGCGCCTTGCGCGAGCGGGTCGTCGATCACGCGGTGACCCGGGGCATCGAGTTCTTGCTGAGGGTGAATGTGGTCGCGCTCGAGCCGGGCGCGGTCATGCTCGAGAGC
Organism: Myxococcales bacterium; assembly: GCA_020430865.1. The sequence continues at coordinate 16,417 of JAGQIY010000394.1, read as the reverse complement.
GGCGAACGAGTCATCGCAGACCTCGTGCTGTGGGTTGGCGGCGCGGCACCACCGGCGGTCGTCGAGCGCAGCTCGCTCCCAAAAGATCCTCGCGGATTCGTGCTCTGCGACGAGCAGCTACGCGTGAAGGGTCACACGGACCTCTTCGCCGTCGGTGACTGCGCCGTGCAGGAGGCCCATCCCTGGGTGCCGCGCGCCGGTGTGTACGCCGTGCGCCAGGGACCCGTCCTGGAGCGCAACCTGCGGGCTGTCCTCGAACGCGCAAAGCTCGAAGCCTACCTGCCCCAGCGCGACTACCTCAGCCTGCTCAACCTCGGTGGCGGTGTCGCCATCGGCAGCAAGTGGCAGCGAACGCTCGAGGGTCGCTGGGTGTGGCAGCTCAAGGACCGCATCGATCGCCGGTTCATGTCGCGCTTCAAGCTGCCGGAGGGACGCCCCGAGCCTGGATCAGACACGGACAGCCTGGCGATGGAGTGCGGAGGCTGCGCCGCCAAGCTACAGCGCGAGGTGCTCCAGGATGCGCTCAGGACGCTCGCGGTTCCCCGGGCCGGAGCCGACGTGGTGCTCGGCATCGCTGAAGCGGATGATGTCGCCGCGTGGAGGCTGGGTGATGACGTCGTCGTCGCCAACTACGATGCCTTCAGGGCCTTCTCTCGCGACTACTTCACGCTGGGCCGCGTGGCGGCCACCAACGCGCTGAGCGATGTGTGGGCGAAGGCGGCGCGGCCCGAAGTGGCACTCTCGAGCCTAGTCATTCCCGATGCTCCGAAGGAGCGCCAGGCGCAGGTCGTGGCGCTGCTCCTCCAGGGAGCTCAGCGGGTCTTTGTAGCCCACGGCGTCAAGCTGCTCGGCGGCCACACCCAGCGGGGCGACGAGCTGAACCTCGGCTTCGCCGTCTGGGGACGCGCTACCGGCCCCCTGCTGGCCAAGCGGGGCGCCGAAGTGGGCGACGAGCTGCTGCTCACCAAGGCCTTGGGCAGCGGCGTGTTGATCCACGCGGATTCGCTGGGTGACTGTCGGAGCGCCTGGCGAGCGTCTCTGTACGCCGCCCTGCTCGAGCCAAACGAGGTGGCGGGGAACATCGCGAGACGTCACGGGGCGCGCGCCGTGACCGACGTGACCGGCTTCGGTCTCCTCGGGCACCTCCTGGAGATGCTCGAGGGGGAGAGAGAGCAGCGAGGGGCGGCGCTCGAGCTGTCTAGGCTCCCGGCGTTGCCCGGCGCGCTCGAGCTGCTGGCTCGCGGCTACCGCTCGACGTTCCACGCCCAGAACGCCCTGGCGCGCTCGCGCTGTCGCCTCGCGCCGGGGCTGCCCGGAGCCGTCCACGCGCGCAGTGAGCTGCTCTTCGATCCACAGACCAGCGGCGGTCTGCTGATCGCCGCTCCTGCCGACGCCGCCGAGGCGTTGCTCAGCGAGTTGCTGGAGGCGGGGTACGGCGACGCGAGACGCATAGGCCGTGTAATCGAAGCTGGCGTCGACCTTCGCTGAACGCCGAAGGCGCGATCGCCCGCCAGGTGCCCACCTACCCGCTCGGGGACGGGACTATCGGTTCCGCGCGGAACTCATAGTCAGCTAGTTCACGTTGACGGTGATGCTGAGCTTCTGCTTCTCGATCAGGCAACGGTCGGCGTTGCAGACGGAGAATGCCAGCGTTCCGCTGATCGTCTTGGCGCCCTTCTCCGTGGGAGTAAACGGGATCGCCATCGTCGAGCGCTTCTCCGTCACGCTCATGCCCTTGACCACGGTCTCCGGGTAGGTGACTCCGGCAGGTGCCGGATCGAGCGTGAACTTGTAGGGGTACTTGTCGTTGCAGTGGTACTCGCCCTTGGCGGTCAGCACTGCAGTGACGCTGCCCGCCTTGCCAGCGGTGTACTTGCCGCCTGCGAGGTAGGCGCCGAAGGAATCGCCCGTTGCCTCGGCGCCCTTCTTCTCCTCCACTGGTTTGTCCGCGGGCTTGGCTTCCGCCTTCGGACTGCCAGCCTTGTCGTCGACCTTCGTCGGCGCCTTGTCCGCGGTCTTGGCAGGCTCCTCAGTGCCCTTTGCTTCAGCCTCGTCGCTCGGCTCATCAACTGCGGGCTTCGCCTTCTCGGCTTCGGGCTTGGCTTCCGGCTCGGCGGTCTTGGCTTCCGCCGTCGTCGCCGCCGCCTTCTCGGGGCTCGGGGTCGTCGCCGACTTGTCCTCGCATCCAAGGGTGAGGCCAGCGGTGAGTGTGAGGATCGCGATGGAGGCGAAACGCAGCATGCCGGAGAGATAGCACGAAGCCTCCGCAGTGGCTCTGAACAGGCGTACAGCGCGCGACGATATGCCCAGACGGCCCCGAGATCCGCCTCACCCCCAAACCCCGACCCAGGCGCTGCCGTCGTCTAGCCAGCGGCCGAGCTGCCTTCGCGCGCGCGCTTTTCTCCTGCGTCGCTCTGGTCGAGGACACGTCGCACGACTCGGGCCAGCTCCTTGGAGTGATACGGCTTGGCGATGACGGCCGCGAATCCGTCGCTCTTGGTGTGGGGGTCGATCTCATAGCCGGTGGCCAGAATCACGGGGATCGCCTGGTTTCGCGCCCTGAGCTCGGCGAGCAGCCGGCGCCCACCCATGTTGGGCATCACCGCGTCGGTGATCACCAGGTCGAAGGGCTGCTCGGCCTTGGCCATGCGCTCCAGCGCTTCCGCTCCGGACCACGCGAGGGTCACGCGATAGCCACACGCGTCCAGGACGCCCTTGGCGGCGAGCAGTGGCGCGTCTCGATCGTCCACGACGAGCACGGACTCTGTTCCCTGTGGCAACGCCGACGCGAAGCGGTCGCTCTCCGCCTCGCTGGCGTCCGCCTCACGCGCCGGCAGGTAGAGGGAGAACGTGGTGCCGCGACCGATCAGGCTGGACACCGACGCCCAGCCGCCCTGTTCCTTCATGCTGGCGTAGACCATGGCGAGTCCGAGCCCGGTGCCCTCACCCGCCGCCTTGGTGGTGAAGAATGGCTCGAAGACGCGTGACTGCACTTCCTCGGGGATGCCGTGTCCGGTGTCCGCGACCGAGAGCACGACGTAGGATCCAGGGAGACTCCTGGCAGAAGCGGCGGTGAGCTCTGCGACTCGCATCTTGAACTCGAGCTTCCCACCGTCCGGCATCGCGTCGCGGGCGTTCAGCGCCAGGTTCAGCAAGGCTTGCTCGAGCTGTCCAGCGTCGCCGAGGATGCACAGGTCTTCTTCCTCGAGGTCCAGTCTCAAGGAGATGGTCTCGGCGATGCTGCGCTCCAGCAGCTTACCCACTCGCCGCACGACCCTCGCGGGGTGCATCGGTCCCATCCTCGCCTCGCGCTTGCGGGACAGGGTGAGCAGACGCTGGGTGAGCTCGGCGGCTTGCCACATCGACTGCTCCATCTGTTCCAGGTGCTCGTCGAGGTCCGGGTCGTCTTGCTTCAGGCGCACCAGAGAGACCCCGGCGAGCATCGCCGTGAGCAGGTTGTTGAAGTCGTGGGCGAGGCCACCGGCCAGGCTGCCCACCGCTTCCATCTTCTGTGCCTGCACCAGCTGCTTGAGCAGCATGTGCTGTTCGGTCCCGTCACTGATCAGCGCGAGCGCGCCGCCACCGCCGAGCGGGGCCACGCTCAGATGAATGTGGCGCTCCAGCTCCGAGGAGAGGTGCTCCTTCTCGCCCACCTGACCTTTCTCGGGCGCCGCGAGCGTGTGCTCCGACTGGGAGCGCTCCTTGCGGCTTAATACCGCGCGGATACGATCGGAGACGCCGGACTCGACCCATTCCTCGTCATTGAGCAGGTCGACTGACCCGCTCTTCGTCAGCTGCTTGAGTCGACGGTTGTGGATGGCGACCTGACCGTCATCACGGATGTATGCGATGCCGATGGGCGCGTCGTCCAGCAGGACACGAAACCGACGTTCCTCTCGCCGCACGTCGTCCAGCAGGCGCCGCACGAGCTGAGAGTTGCCCCACGCGCGCATGCCCATGAACATCGCGAGCATCACCCCGAGCCCGACCAGATAGGGCACGAGATCCTGGGTCCATTGCCGATGAAATGCGAATGCGACGACGGTGATCGCTAGCACTCCCAGCGCGGGGACCAGCGCGTCCAGCGTGGGCGACACGTCCAGCGAGGTCCGAGAGCGATCGGTGTAGAGCCAGTCTGCCTCGTAGGCGGCCCAGATCATCAAGCAGAAGGCCCCCACCCAGAACACGTCGATGCCGTGCCCCACCTCGTAGCTCCTCATCAGCAAGGAGTGCCCGTAGAGCGTCGCCACGAAGGCCAGCAGCGCGGCCGCCAGCACCTGCACGGACAGCACGCGCCGGCGCCTGCCCCAGTTGTGCTGCCACAGGGTGCTCAGACCAAACAGCAGCATCGACAGGTGCATGACCGGGTAGGCGAGGGCGCTGACGACGTAGAAGCCCGACTCGGTGAGCTGTGTAGCCGGGCGGTAGAGCATCATCCCGCCCACCATCGCCCCCACGCTGAACGTCATCCCGAGATCACCCACGTGCTTCAACGTCAGCGGCACGCTGGGCGCGCTCTGCTTCTGGAACCAGAAGCCCGCGATGAATGCTGGAACCAGGCAGACGAAGAAGACGTCCGAAACCGCAGGGAAAGGCGTGATCACGGTCTCGACGAGCTCGTAGTAGTCCCAGACCAGCATGCCCAGAAACCACGAGGCGCAGCCCACGGCGAAGCACCACCACGCGCGCCTCTGGTGGGGTCGTTGCTGGCGCAGGGCGGTGTCCACGCACTTCGCCGCGGCGATCAGGCTGATCAGCGTCCAGCCGATGTCCGCCCACCAGTGGACCGCGCTGGAGCGGTCGCGGAGCAGCACGACACCGGCCTGGAAGAGCAGGGTCACGGCGAGCAGCAGCCCGACCAGACGCAGCCGACCGGAGCGCTGGGCCTGGCTCGTCTGGCCCCGCGGCTTGCGCTGTGCGGAACCGGACGAACTCGCCTTGCTTGGCTGAGGTGCCTGAGTAGCCATCCTCAGTCAGCAGTATCCGCGCATTCCCCGCTCGCACCAAGCTCTCCCTTGGCCGGTCGCCTCGATCTCTCGGGGGCTAGCTGCTCGGAGCGCGAGGCCCTACCCGCGGAGCCGCCCCATCGCCACTCCGATTACCGTTTCCACGCGGAGTACGCGTGGGCCCAGGCTCAGCGCGGAAAACCCCGAACTTGCCAGGAGTTCCAGCTCGAAGGGGACGAACCCACCCTCGGGGCCCACGGCCAGAGTCAGAAACTCCGCGCCGAGCTCCGAGCTCGCTCGAGCTGCGACGGGATGCAGGACCAGCTTCCGACCTGACGCCCGACTCAGCTCATCCTCGACGAACGGACGGAACCGACGGCGGACCTCGAAGCGAGGCATCAAGGTGTCCCGGGCTTGCTCCAGACCAAGAAGGGCTTGCTCGCGCATCCACCCGGGAGCGAGCCGATGGTTTTGCCAGTAGCTCTTTTCCACACGGGCCGCGTTGACCAGCGTCAGGCGCTTGATACCCAGCGTGGTGGCGTCCCTCAGCAAGCGGCCCAGCACCTTGGGGCGCGGTAGCGCCAGCACCAGGTGCACGCCGGCGTCGGCCGGAGGTGTCGCGTGGAGCGTGAGCTGGAGCAGCAGTCGGGGCGCGACCTCCAGCACGCGAGCGTGGCCCACGGCGCCATCGAGCACGCCAACACGCAGCTGGTCACCGACCTGCGCGCGGTGGATCTGGCGCACGTGAGCAGCGCGCCGCCCGCGCAGCTCCGCTCGTAGCGTGACGGGATCCAGTTCGTCCGGAGTCAGCAGAATCAGGTTCACGGCCTGATTCCCCTTGTCAGCGGGAATGACGCGCGTCGTCAACTCCATCCACCCCGGTCGGCAGTTCGAAAAGCCGCTGCAAAGTCAGCCAAACATCCGTTAGGCTTACCCTCGCTATGACCTCTCGCCTTCGACGTGTACTTACGCCCCTGATCCTCGGCCTCTGTGCATCGACCGCGTTCGTCGCCTGCGGTAGCGATGACGACCCGGGCACCAACGCCAACGGAGGCACGGGTGGCAGCGGGGGGACCGCCGGGACCGGCGGGACGGGTGGCACCGGCGGCAGCGTGGACCCTGAAGCGCCGCCCCTGCTCGGCCAAGACTGCGATCCGATCTCCACGCACTGCGGGTTCCCCTTCCCCAGCAACGTCTACCTCGTCGATGATCCCGACGGAAAGACGCCGTCGGGCAAGGTGGTTGCGTTCGGCAAGACGACCCTTCCACGCTTCGCGTTTGGTCCTTCGATCCATCCCCAGCTCTTCTCTCATCTGGATGGCTTTTCCCCGGGGCAAGCCCCGATGACCTACTTCCCTCAGGTGGCCGACGATGGCTTCCCGACACCCGAGTCCATCGCCGACTCCCTGAAGGACGACGCGCGGACCATCTTGATCGAGGCGGACACCGGGCGCCGCATCGCCCACTGGGTCGACATCGACTACTCGACACCGCTCGACGGCAAGGACGGGTTGGATGACGAGCGCGCGTTCATGATTCGACCCGCAGAGCACCTGAAGCACGGCACGCGCTACATCGTCGCGATGCGCGGGCTCAAGAACTACGACGGCCAGGTGATCGAGCCGAGCGAGGCGTTCAAGGCGCTGCGCGACGGCACCGACTCCAGTGAGTACTCGGTCAATCAGCGACGCGACCTGTACGCTGACATCTTCGCCAAGCTCGACTCGGCAGGCGTCGCCAAGGACGACCTGCAGATTGCCTGGGACTACACCACCGCGACTCGAGAGAACACCACGGGCAAGCTGATCGAGATGAGAGATCTCGCGCTCGCTGCGGTGGGTGATGACGGCCCGACCTACACCGTGAAGTCGGTGGAGCCGGATCCGAACCCCCACATCAAGTACCGCGTGACGCTGACGATGCAGCTTCCCCTCTACTTGACCCACGCGCGCCCCTACAACGCCGACGACAGCGAGCAGGCGGTGCTCAACACCGACGCCGACGGCAAGCTGGTGCAGAACGGGACCATGGACTTCGACGTGCTGGTGCACATCCCGAACTCCGTGGACGGCACCGAGCCTCTGGGCCTGCTTCAGAACGGGCATGGCCTGTTCGGCAGCAAGCACGAAGGGCAGAACGGCTACCTCGCAACGATGGCTGACGACTACAAGTGGCTGGCGTTCGCGGTCGACCTCTTCGGCTTCGCTGGAGATGACGTGCCCCTGGCGATCAACGCCCTCGGCGGTGACCCGGACCTCTTCGAGTCTTTCATCGCACGGCAGACGCAGGGCCATGTGAACCAGCTGCTCACGATGCGCATGATGATGGGGCGCATCGCCAAGGAAGGCATCACCTACAACGGCGAGACCCTCATCGCTCCGAGCCAGATCGACCCCAGCGTGCGCGCTTACCGTGGGGATAGTCAGGGCGGCATCATGGGAACCGTCTACATGACCATCTCCACCGACGTGACGCGTGGTCTGCTCGGTGAGCCAGGGTTCCCCTACAACCTGCTGTTGAACCGCAGCCAGGACTGGCCGGGGTACGGCTTCGTGCTCAACGCCGCAACGGAGACGGCGCTCGACGTCCAGCTCACCCTTGGCCTGATCCAGATGCTCTGGGATCACACCGAGCCCTCGGGCTACGCCCACTACCTCACCGGCGACACCCTGCCGAATACGCCGGACCACCGCGTGCTGATTCACTCAGCGATTGGCGACCACCAGGTCACGAGCTACGGGGCGCAGCTGCTGGCGCGCACCGTCGGTGCCAAGGAGCTCTTGAGCGATGATGGCAAGGTGCCGCGACCGGTGTGGGGCGTAGAGACCGCCGCGGGGCCCCTCACCGAGGGCTCGGCGCTGGTCGAGTTCGAGTTCGCGCTCAAGCCAGAGCCCCTGCACAACATCCCGGCGACCGACGGTGAAGATCCGCACGATCGCGTCCGCGTCCTGGAGCCGGCCTACCAGATGCAAGACGAGTTCTTCCGCACGGGAACGATCCGAGCGACGTGCAATGGCATCTGCAACTGCGACGGCCCCAACGAAGAGGTCGGCTGCAACTAGCGTCCTGTCTCCGTAGTTCGCTGCAAGACTCGCCCGCCCCCTGAGGGCATGGGCGAGCGAGTCTCACCATCCGGCAGCACGCTAGAGCGCGCCGGCGATGCCGAAGACGAGCGCGATGTTGCGATCCGTGAAGTCGACGTTTCTCTGACCGATGTCCCGCTCGCCAGAGAACCCCAGGTCGAACACCACGCCGGTGATGAAGCCAAAGCCTGGGCGAGGTGCGATGCTGAACAGCGCCTCGAGGGTCAAGCCCAGTTGGTCGAAGTCTGGGTCGTCGAAGGTGTAGTAGGTGAAGCCGCCGCGCGGCCAGAAGCCGAACACGTCGCTGATGCCGAGCATGTACCCGACCCGGGGGGCGAGGATGAATCCGCTCGAGTCATTCCCGTCCTCGACCTCGAAGGTGGAATAGCCGAGCGCGCCTCCAACGCTGAGGTTGCTGCTGATGAAGTAGTCGAGGCCGAGCCGTGGTGAGTTGTAGGGCGTCGTCCCCGCGCCGCTCCAGCCAAACCCGAACCCCTTGTAGGTGACGTCGTTGCCCGGGTCGTCGAGGCTGAACTTGTCGTTGCTGAAGCCGAACAGGCGCTCTGCGCTGAACACGAAGTTGCCGTCCGCGCCGAAGCCGCCTTCCTCGGCGCTCGCGATTCCCACAGCGCTCGTCACCGCCAAAGTCACGAGCCCGCTCACGATTCGTCGTTGCATGTCTCCTCCTCGCCCGACGTGGGCACGTCCACCATAGCCGCGGAGGCGAGGGTCGCGGAACCATCCTCGAGGGCCCCAGCGTTGGCCCGAACCCTGCACTAATAGAGCAGTAGTCGAGGCGGGAGCTCCAAGGCAGGAGGCGCGGCTCGCTGCAATCTGGCCCCTGGATTTGGGGGTGAGGGTGAGTCGCCAGCCGCCACACCAGTCACTGCGAGGCGTTGCGCCCCTCCGCGCCCGTCCTCCCACTGCGCTCCCTCCCACCGCGCTTGTCCCCCACTGCGCCCTGTGCTTGGCTCCGCCAGCCGATGGTCCCACGTGACGTGGGGAGGCGCTCTCGATGGTCGAGGCGCCTCAGGGAAGTCTGGTCACCAACGAGGGAACGTTGGAAAGCCAGCGCGGAGCCGCCGCCGTAGCCTCGCGACACGATTCACTCCGATCGAAGCCACTGGGGAAACCTGGGAAGGGGATCGGGGTGAGCGAGGAAGCCGGAAAACCTGCTCTCGGTGCCTCGATCGGGGCGAATCCTGCTGCTTGATGCGGCGTGCTGGGTGCGAGCTCACCCGCGGGAGCCAGGTAGATGATCCAAGTTGCCCATCGTCGGCGCCAGCGCTGCGCCGACACGGTCCTTCGACTCCAACAACTGCTGCCAGCGACGGCTCGACCCGCTCGGGGTCTCTTCCTCACAGTGCTGCTCGCCATGGGGTTGCCCGCGATGGGCTGCAGCTCCGAGAGCGGTGGCGGCTCAGGCGCCGCGGGGGCCAGCGCAGGGGGCGCTGGCGCTGCGGCTCCAGGCGGCTCTGGCGGAACAAATCCTGGGGGAAATTCTGCCGGCGACGCCTCCGTTGGAGGCAGTGCCGGCGTCAGCAGTGGGGGCGCTGCCGGCAGCGGAGGAGTCGCCGGCGCAGGCGCGGGGGACGGCGGCGCGTGCGCCTCGGCCACGCCGTTCGCTGTCCGTGCGGTCGACCACCAGTTCGGCTCGGGGCAGACCTTCGGTCAGCAAGACTTCCCGGCGAATGTCCTGGGGGGACCCCGCGGAGGCGGTTGCTGCGGGGGCTCGCTCGATGTCGTTTCCTTGGGGATTGGAGGTTGGGTCGTCCTGGAGCTGGGCGACACCGTGGTCGACGGGCCTGGGGTGGACCTGTTGGTGTTCGAGAATGCGTTCGAGTATGGCTCGGGGAGCCTCTACGCAGAACCGGCGACCGTGGCGGTCAGCGCCGACGGCGAGACCTGGTACGAGTTCCCTTGCGATGCTCAGGACGCTCCCTGGGGGCAGTGCGCAGGAACCCACCCGGTGTATGCCAACGTCGACGAGAACGACCTCGATCCGACCGACCCGGAGAACGCTGGAGGTGACGGCTACGACCTCGCAGATGTAGGGGTCGAGAGGGCGCGCTTCGTGCGTCTCACGGATCGAGCCGATCTGACGAGCAGCGTCTTCGATCTCGATGCAGTGGCGGTGGTGCATGGCGAGTGTACGCGCTGAACGTGTCGCACTGCTGACTACACGCGCACTACCCACGTAGAAAAAACGTCGACCCGAGCGAGGGATTCCGATCACCCGCGCCCGTCGCACCCACGACTCATGCGGCGAATCGTGGCGGGCGAGGGCTCGCACCTGCCGCGCCCTCCGCCGTGCGAGCCGGGCTCAGATTTGCACGTGGTATCCTGCTGTTCACTGCGAAGGGATGAGCATGCGACCACTACGTTGGCTGGCAATTCCCCTGCTGCTGGGCGCCTCGTGCGCGGGCTGGAGTTGTCAGGGACAAATCGGGAATCCGGGCGGAACCGGGGAGGTTGGCGGCGTCGGGGGCTCCGATGGCCTGCCCGCGAACGCTCCGGTGTCGTTCGAGTGTGATGAGGCCAAGGTGCCAGACGCCGTGCCGCTGCGGCGACTCTCGAACGTGCAGCTCCGCAACACCGTCCGCGATTTGCTGGAGCGCACCCTGCCCGGGGACGCCGAGGCCATCTACACTGGCGTGGAGACCACGCTGAACGGCTTTCCCGCGGACACCCGCAAGGGACCCGAGCAGCACTGGGGTGGCTTCACTCGCGTCGATCAGAGCGTGACCCAGGAGCACGTCGACCGTGACTACGACTTGGCGGTGGCTCTCGGTGCCGCGCTCACCGCGGACGACGGTCGGCTGTCACAGGTCGCCGGTGACTGCGCGACGGACTCCGATGGCTCCAACGACGCGGCGTGCCTGGACGCCTTCGTCAGGAGCTTCGGAGAGCGAGTGCTGCGCAAGCAGCTCTCCGACGAAGACGTGACGTTCTACCAGCGTCCGGCCGGCAGCGCGCCGTTCGACCGTGCCGACTGGGCGGATGTGATCGCGCTGATGGTCGCCGCGCCGAACTTCTTCTACATGGTCGAGCACGGCGCTGACGAAGCAGTATCCGGCAAGACCGATCTGTATCCCGTGTCTGCCTATGAACTCGCTTCGCGGCTCTCCTACCACTTCTGGCAAAGCATGCCCGACGACACCCTCCTGGCGAAGGCGCGTGACGGCAGCTTGCTCGATCCAGATGTCTATCGAGCCGAAGTCGATCGCCTGTTCGAAGATCCGCGGACTCGCCTGACGATCCGTCAGTTCTACTCCGAGTGGTTCCGGCGCGCAGACCTGGCGCAGCTGAATACCCTCGTGGGAACTGCAGCCTACGACGAGCTGCGCCAGGACTTCGATCCGTCGCCGAACCTGCGTCAGGACATGTACGACGAGGTCACCGACATGGCGCTCTACTACACCCTGGATACGCCAGGTCACGTCGAGGACTTCTACCGCAGCCGCAAGTCCTTCGCGCGGTCCCAGGAGCTCGCAGACTTCTATCACGTGCCGGTGTGGGACGGTTCGGGCGAGCCGCCCGACTTCAGCGAACCCGAGCGCCAGGGCCTGCTGACCCGCGCGGCGATGGTTGCGACGGGCTCGGCGAACACTCGCCCCATCATGAAGGGCGTCTTCATTCGCCGCGCCCTGCTCTGCGATACCCTACCGAACCCGCCGGCGAACGTCATGGCGACCGCACCCGAGCCCGCCGTGGACGCGACCTCTCGGCAAGTGGTCGAGAACCTCACCGGGACCGGCATCTGTCCCGACTGCCACGCCAAGGCGATAAACCCCCTGGGATTTGCCACGGAGAATTTCGATGCGCTTGGCCGGCCCAGGGACGTGGAGAAGCTGATCGACCTGGTCACCGGCGAGGTCCACGGGGAGGCGCCGGTCGACACCGAGGTCGTCGCGCGGGTGAACCCTGAAGACGAGGACGTCGTGAAGGACGGCATCGAGCTCCAGGAGAAGATGATCGAGAGCGGGAAGGTGCAGGCTTGCTTCGCGCGCGCCTACTTCCGCTTCACGTTCGGGCGCAAGGAGCACGTCGGGAAGGACGCCTGCGCGCTCGACGTGATGCATCAGCCGCTCGAGGCTGGGCAACCCATCCAAGAGACCTTGCGCGTCGTTGCCCTCTCGGACGCCTTCGTGCAGCGCAACTTTGGAGACAAGTGATATGAAGGTTACCAGGCGACACGTGCTGCGCGGCATCGGAGGCTTCACGCTGGCCCTGCCGTTCTTGCCCTCGTTGCTCACCAGCAGCGAGGCGAAGGCGGCGCCTCCAGGGGCGATCCGCCGCTTCATCGCCATGCGCATGGATCATGGCGGCCTTGGCAGCGCGAACATGTATCCGGACGACAGCATGCTCACCGAGCAGATGGACTACGCTGGGCACACCATCCGCCGCGGCAACCTCGCGCTCGGAGACATGAGCGGCACGGCGCGGATCTCCAACGTGCTCAGCGCCGCAGGCGACAAGCTCACCGCGGCGCTGGCCGCCAAGATGAACGTCGTGCGGGGCCTCGACCTGCCCTTCTACATCGCTCACCACCGCGGCGGTACCCTGGGGAACTACGGCGACAGCGACGGTCAGCAGCGGGAGTACGTTCCGACCTGTGATCAGGTGCTGGCGTGGTCGGACAAGTTCTATGGCGATCTAGGCACGATTCTTCAGCGTAGCGCCGTGATAGGTAGCGGCAGCATGTCGTGGGGGCACACCGTCCCCGGCGATCCCAACTCGCCAATCGAGCCGCTGCACTCGGAGAACAGCTCCCTCAGCCTCTTCGATCAGCTGTACCGCGATCCAGGCAACCAGATGGAGCAGCGCAAGCCGATCGTCGACTTGGTGCTGGAGGACTACAAGCGGCTGCGCGACGGAAACCGTCGGCTCTCGAGCATGGACCGCCAGCGCCTCGACTCGCACATCGCCAAGCTCGACGAGATCCAGCGCCGGCTCGGGGTGACCCTGTCCTGCGATGGGGTGACGCGCCCGACCGAGGACTCTGCGGATCTGCAGCGCAACAACTTCCTGCACAACGTGCAGAGCCATATCCATTTCTGGAGCCTGATGAACGACGTCATCGTCGCGGCGCTCAGCTGCGACACCACGCGCATCGTCACGCTGCGCACGGGCGACATGTGGGGCGAGGGAGGCGCGACCGGCTGGTTCCACGAGACGCCGCTGGAATGGCATCAGGAGGTGGCGCACAAGTGGTTCCAGGGTGACCGTCAGCAGATCCTTGCGGAATCAAACCAGCGCTTCTTCGAGTACCTCTTCGTCGACCTGATGAGCAAGCTCGACGCCGTCCAGGAGGCGGACGGAAGCACCTTGCTCGACAGCTGCCTGGCGTTCTGGACGCAGGAGTCGGGGGTCCACACCCATGATCCAATCGACTTCCCCATCGTCATGGCAGGTGGCGCCGCGGGTTGGCTGAAGACGGGACAGTACATCGACTATCGAAACCGCAACGTGATCGCGCACGATGGGAAGGGCGAGAACGACAGCGGTGAGGTGACTCACGTCGGACTGCTGTACAATCAGTTCCTTGGAACCGTGATGCAGGCGATGGGCCTGAGCCCCGACGACTACGAGGTCGAGCCCGGCGGAGGCTACGGGTACTACTGGGAGGAGACAGCGACCTGGTACCCTGGCTATCAGAAGTACCCTGCGAGCGTGAAGAACGTGCGCGGCGAGGTCCTTCCGTTCCTCAAGGCTTGAGTCGGCGTTCCTCCCGGGCACTCTAGGACCCTGAGATCGTGGTGTGTACGGGGCCGCGCGTTTGCTCCTCTGGGTGAGTGAGTCAGCGGCACAGGGACTGAGCGCCTGGGTCACTCCGCTGGTTCGACAGGGACCGATCGCCGCGCCTCACCCCCAAATTCAAGGGCGCCGCATGGCGCTACGCTGGTACGGACCTTGCTCGAGGGGTCTCATGCTTGCTCGTCGTTTCTGGGGCCTGGGGTCGATGCTGCTCGTCGTCCTGCTCCCTGCTGCTTCGGCTCGGGCCGCCGTGCCCACCTGGGAGGAGCTGGAGCAGCCATTTTCCGCGAGGATAAAAGAACTGGCCAGCCATCCGGAGGCCGACCAGGCGCAGGGAACCAGCAGGGATCCCCGCTGCGCAAATGGCATTGCTTGCAGTGGCGACCTGCGCCTCTCGGGTGAGGCGGGCACCGGCGGGGATCGCCTGGTGTTTGGAGCCATGACCGGCTTGAGCTTGAGTGGTCGCTACCGGCTCGTCCAGCTCGGCCTCGATTACCACCGCGTCGCCGACTCGGGTTCCGTGAGCGACATCTACACGGCGCACGCCGGCCTGGCCTGGCAGTCGAGCTACGGACTGCGTCTGGAGGCCGCCGCGCTGGGGGGCTGGGCGCTCTCGACCATTCGCGATGCGGACAGCTGGAGCGGCGTGGGGCGCGGCCTGCTCGGGCTCCGTGGCGCCATCAGCTACGAGTTCGCGGCGAGTAGTCCCAATCACCTCCTGGTCGGCCTCGCGCTCAGCGGAGGCACCAGCTTGCCCAGTGAGAGCCAGCCGAGCGACGTGGGACCGTGGGGTGGAGCCAACCTCACCCTCGGCTACGCCTTGGATATCTGAGTCGATCCGGGCTCGGGGTCGGCCTGGCAGTTTGCGCGCGCATCATCGGGCGACTAGCCTTGGGTCGTGAGTCGAGGTTCCAGGCGCCGTCCGTCTCGCGCCATCAAGCGCGGCGGCGCCTTGTTCAGCGTCTCGATGGCTCTCCTGGTTGGGGGGAGAGCGGCAGCAGACGGACCCGTGCTCCACGAGTACTTCGAGCCCGACCCCAAGGAGGACGTGATGCTCCAGGCGACGGCCATGGGCAGCGATCTGCCCGCGGCCATCGATACGCCGAGCGGTGTCGTGCGAGCCCCGGACATCTCTCGCATGCCTTCCCAGGTGGAAAAAGCCTACGGCGGCAGCTCCACCCCGGAGAGCGTCGACGCTAGCTATCGCATCGACTCGGACACCACACGACCCGACGTGGTCAGCTACGACGATCCGTTCACGCCAGCCGTGACTCCTTTCAAGCGCCTCTATGCCTACGACGGCGTGAGCGACTCCCTGGAGCTGGTGGTCGCTGACAAGTCCCTGAGCAAGCTCGCGATGGGCGGCGTAGTTCAGGTCACCGATGACCAGTTCTTCGCCGACATGACCGTGGACCTCGAGGCGGACGTTCCGGTGCGCGTGCCGTCGCCTGGCCCCATGGCGAAGCTGCTGAAGGCGCGATCTCAGCCCGAGGTGAAGTTCGAGATGCTGCGCGACAGCGCGGATAACTGGTTCATTCGCGCGGAGCAGCGGGCGCGAGTGCGCTTGGTGATGCAGATCGCGGTGCCGAGGGACGCGTTCGGCGGCCGGTACGCTGACGTCAGCTTCGCGTCTCTGAAGCCGCGCTTGCCCAGCTTGCCTCGGGGGGTGAGGGATGACGCGCTCGAGGTGGCTCGCCATATCGGCATTACCGCGGGGCAAACACCACGGAGCGTCGTGCAGTCGCTGGTCGCGTATTTTCGCGGCTTCGCGCCGAGCGGTGACCGACCTCAGGCTGGGGGAGCGGGGCTATACAAGGAGCTGGCATTCTCCAAGAAGGGCGTGTGCCGTCACCGGGCGTATGCGTTCGTGATCACCGCGCTGGCCGTGGGCGTCCCGGCGCGCATGATCCGCAACGAGGCGCACGCCTGGGTCGAGGTCTGGGATGGCCAAATCTGGCATCGTATCGATCTCGGAGGCGCCGCCGGGCGCATGGAACTCGAGCAGGATCAGTCGCGTCCGGCGCACATCCCTCCGAATGACCCCTACTCCTGGCCCGAGGGCAGCGAGTCCGGGAGCGAGATGGCCGAGGAGGCGCGCAGCTCCGGGCAACAGCCCGGCGGGAATGGGAACGGCGCTCCCGGAGGCGAGCCGGGAGACGCGGGCGCCGGTCAATCGTCGGATCCCGGAGGAAGCAGCTCGAGCAGTCCGGCCGCCTCCCCCCTCGCGATGCTGACCCAGGACGGGGGCGTGCCTCGCGACGAGGAGGACGAGCGGCCCACGCCGGAGATGAGCCTCAAGCTGGGGCAACCCGACGTGCAACGCGGTCACGCGCTGCGGGTCATGGGTCAAGTCAGCTCCGACAGTCAGAGCTGCGGAGGCGTACGCGTCGACGTGGGGCTCAAGAGCGGGAGCGGCGAGATCTACCTCCTGCAGTCGATCGCGACGGACGCCGAGGGTCGCTTCGACGACTCGGTGATGGTGCCGTTCCACCTCAGCGTGGGTGAGTACGAGGTCATCGTGAGTACGCCGGGCAACGAGCGCTGCGGAGCTGCCCTCAGTCGTTAAGGACGGCGGCTCCCACGGCCCTCCTGGTTCGGGCTTGAATGGGGGTCGCTAGTTCAGGTGCCTGG
>JAGQIY010000393.1 GCA_020430865.1 Myxococcales bacterium | reverse complement strand
GTCGAGCGCGCGGAGGTCGACGTTGCCCAGCTCGTAGAGGAGCCCCTCGACGCACGCGCCCCTGGCGCGCACCACGCTGGCCACCGCGCCGCCCCAGCGGTGGCTGAAGCCCCCGAAGACCAGCGCGTAGTTCGGCAGCGTCGCTCGCCCGAGCACGCGCGCGTCCGCGCAGCGCTCGCGCATCTGCGCGTCGTCGAGGTTCGAGCCGTAGGCGAAGTAGGCCAGGACCTCGTCGCCGTCGGCGAGGCGGATCGGCGAGTTCAGGTCGACCGTGAGGTCCGGCACCGGGCTGTGCTGGGTGGGGACCGCCCCTGTGACGATGCCGTAGTCCCGCAGCGGCCAGGTCCCGATCGGCCTGCTCGAGCCGCTCGCACGCTAGGTCCAGCTCGACCTCGGTCACCCGCTGTCTGAAGTCGAAATCGACGCGGTCGGCCATGCGCGCTCGGCTCCAAAGGCTCCGCGCGGGCAGACGGCACGGCGCTCGTCACGGTGGCTTGCCCCACGGGAGTAGAGCCGGGCGTCGGGTGGGCTGGGACAGGCGCTCGCCTCGAACGACCGCAGCGCCAACAGGCGGTCGATTGAGCACCCAGAGCTCACCATGTAGAAGCGAGAGTGGCTGAGCCATCCACAGGAGCGCACTTTGCCGCCAGACAGACGACGACCCCAGCTCATGCTCGCCCCGTCGGGTAGCTTCTCGACGACCCCTCAGGCCCTTGATGACTACGGGTCGTATGACCCCGAGGACGCCAGCTCGTGGGTCACGCCGGTGACGTTCTACAACCCGCACCCCATCGACTCCGTCGGCGAGCTCACGATCGAGCAAGCGGATGCCAAGCTCATGGAGGCCGTGAGGGAGGATGTGAAGAACGGCGGAGCACTCGCGTACACGCAGGACGAACTCCAACAGTATTCGCTGGCACTGACCAGAATGGGAGCCCGACTCCAAAACTCCGCGCCGCAACTCTGGATCTCTCCCCTCCGTGGCTCGCACGTTCCAACAAGGGTCCTCCAAGCGATGGGGGACCACGCCAAGCCCTTCTTCCTGCCGTTCTCAGGACATGGCTCAGTGGAACGATTGAAGGCGTACCGTGAGGTGCTGATGCAGCGCCTCGAGGGACTCGTGGGCGAGGAGACCATCCGGATCTTCGTTAGTGACACGGCGGAGGGAGGCTACGGCGCCGTGTGTTTGGCGGCCGAGATCGAAAGTGCGCTCCGCGAGGCAGCCATCGACCTGTCGAAGGTGCACGTCGAGTTCGACCTGCTCGTGAAGCAGGGCCACAAGCGGTTCCACGAGAACCTCGCCAAGGCGGAGTCGACCCTGACGTGCTTCGGCAGCCATGGCATTCGTCACGAGTTGGTCAGCAGCACCATCGCCGAAGACCACGACGCGGCCCTCGGGGTCTGCGTTGAAGTCGATGGCGGAGACGTCCTTGTTCGACCGACGTATGACGCCGGTCGCCTACTCGTGAAGAAAGCCGGCGGAGAAGTTGAGGTGATCGAATCCGAGAACCTGCACCATTCGGTGACCCAGCGAATCGCCGTTGAGGTCACGTCGGTCATGAAGTCGCGCGGAACCATGCGTGAGCCCTGGGTCGACGCAGAGCGACGCGGTACCGGCGTGGATGGCAAGTAACCCGGTCACGCCGACCTCGCTGACGCCGAACTCCCAGTGGTCGATGAACGCAGGCGGCGCGGGCTCGACCAGCGTCACGAAGTGGGTGTGCGCGGGCTTGAGGTACTCGACGATGCCGCGCAGCTGCTTGCGCTGGGCGTCGGTGAGCGGGACGACGACGATGACGTCGAAGGCGTACCGGGCAAAGCGGCTCGAGGGGCCGAGGATCCAGTCGACGCCGAGCTCGGACTCGCCGAGCACGAGGGCCTCGCCGGCG
>JAGQIY010000392.1 GCA_020430865.1 Myxococcales bacterium | reverse complement strand
TACCTGACCGTCGAGGCCGCGGCACTGACTCCGCGCGGCGCGAAGAACCCCCGCGCGATCCAGCTGCTCGACTACCTCGCCGGCGAGGACAGCGCGAACATCCGCGTGAAGGTGGGGCGACAGCTCGTGGCGTTGCAGAAGCTACCTCCCGCCGCCGCAGCTGACCCGTTCATCGAGGCGTTCGCCACCCAGGCCGAGCACGCCGTGCCGATGCCGTCGGGGGACCGCATGCGCACCAGCTGGGAGCCAGCGAACCGCGCGCTCAAGAAGGCGCTCAGCGGAGCCGTGACGCCGGAGGCGGCGCTGGAGGAAGCTCGCCGTCGCTTCGACGACATGGTTCGTCCGCCGCCACCCCCGGCCTCGCCGACCCCACTGTTGTTGCTGCTCGGTGGATTCAGCCTGCTGGGGGCATTTCGGCTCTGGCGCAAGGCTTCACGGGGCGAGCTGTGGTCTCCGATTCGACGCTCGCTCCCCGCGTACCTCTGGGTTGCCCACGCGGTGGTCGCGGTGGGAGTGCTGGTCTTCGTGCCGATCTTCGTCGGGGCGGCGGCGAGCCTCTACGCCGGGCCGCAGGGCAAGATGCACTACGTCGGCCTGGCGAACTTCTGGGAGATCCTGACAGCACGCGGGGCGCCGCTCCTGAGCAGCGGTTCCTTCTACTTGGTCCTGCTGGTGACCATCCTGTGGACGCTGCTCAACGTGGCGCTCCACCTGCTGATTGGATTTTCCTTGGGGCTATTGCTGTCACGGCCCACGTTGCGCCTGCGGCCGTTCTACCGCGTGCTACTGATCTTGCCCTGGGCGGTTCCTTCCTACGTCACCGCGCTGGCGTGGCGCGGGATGTTCGATCGCCAGTTCGGTGCCGTGAGCGCCATCCTGGAGTCGATCGGCGTGGAGCCGTTCAGCTGGTGGGCGCAGTTCTCCACTGCCTTCGCTGCGAATGTCTCGACCAACGTCTGGCTCGGGTTTCCGTTCATGATGGTGGTCACCCTGGGCGCCCTCACCGCGGTGCCCAAGGACGTGCTGGAGGCGGCCGAGGTCGACGGCGCGACGCGCTGGCAGCGGCTGCGGCGGGTGACGATTCCGATGGTCAGACCGGTGCTTGGTCCAGCGGTCCTGCTCGGGTCGATCTGGACCTTCAACATGTTCAACGTCGTCTTCCTGGTGAGCGGCGGTGAGCCCGACGGCACCACCGAGATCCTGGTGAGCGAGGCCTACCGCTGGGCCTTCACGCGCCAAGCGCAGTACGGCTACGCCGCCGCCTACTCGGTGTTGATCTTCTTGCTCCTGTTCTTCGGCTCGAGGCTGATGAATCGCCGCGCGGGGCTGGAGGCAGCATGAGCTCCAGTGGGGTGCTCGATCCCCGGCAGCGACCGAGCTTGCTCGAGTCGGCGCTGTCTCACGCTGGCATCCTGGTCGGGGTCGCGTTTGCGCTCTACCCCTTGCTGTGGGTGATCGCGCTCGCTTTCCGTGCGGGAACTGTGCCGGTGCGGCAGGTGCTCCCTCTCCCGCTGCCCTTCACCCTCGCGCACCTCACACACGTGGTCGGCGCCCCGCACTTCGGCGTGCAGGTGATGAATAGCCTGGTGGTGTCCCTGGCCACGGCCCTGGTTGGTGTAGGCATCGCCTTGCCCGCGGCCTACGCCATGAGTCGCTTCCAGTTCGCGGGAAAGCAAGCCGGGACGCGGCTCTTGCTGGCCACCCAGATGTTCCCCATGGTGGCCAGCGCGGTGCCGCTGTACTTGCTGCTCCAACACCTGGGGCTGCTCAACACCAGGAGCGGGTTGGTGCTCTCCTATGCGACCACCTCGGTGCCCTTCGCGATCTTCCAGCTCAAGGGCGCGTTCGACGCGATACCGAAGGATCTCGAGGAGGCGGCGATGGTCGACGGCGCGACGCGCTTCGGCGCCTTCTGGAGGGTCGTGTTGCCCGCAGCGCGCCCGGCGATCGCGGTCACGGCGCTGTTCGCGTTCATGAGCGCCTACAACGAGTTCGTGCTGGCGGTGACGATCCTGGACCAGGAGCGCGCGTTCACGTTGCCGGTGGTGCTCAAGCGCTACGTCGGCGAGCACGACGCAGACTGGGCTTCGTTCGCTGCGGGTTCCTTGGTGGTGAGCTTGCCCGTGATGGCGCTGTTCTACGTTGCTCAGCGCCACCTGGTGAGTGGGCTCACGGCGGGCGGCGTGAAGGGCTGAGTCAGCGCTTTCGATTGGGCGGCGGCAGGTCGCGAAGCGACGCCGGGAGCTCGTCGAGCTCGATGGTCACCGGAGCCGGCTTGGGGGCGAGAGCGGCGGGCGGGGGGGAGTGACGGTGCCCCTCCAGCTCCAGCTCGTCGGAGGCGGGCGCCAGGTTGACGTCCAGAGGCGCTCCGTGTCCGAGATCGCTCAGCGCCTCCAGGCGTTCGAGCTTCGTCAGGCCGACTGAAATCCTCGCGGCAACACGCGAGAAGGCGCTGGGGTGGATGGTGGCTTGATGCTGGGCTGAGTCGAAGAGTCGCCGGGCGGCCTGGGGATGCCGTGTGCGCAGCATGAGCTCCGCGTGGCAGATCAAGGCCTCGGCCGCGTCCGCGGCATCGAAGCCCTGGGCGTACAGCCCCTGCAGGATGCCCTCGGCTCGCGCCTCGCGTCCGGTGTCGCCGAGATACTCTGCGAGTCGGAGGCGCGCTCGCGGTGGCGCAGCGCTCGCGTCACCCGCGCGCTCCAGCTCTTCGAATAGATCCGCGGCGGGATCGTGCTGCCCGCTGCGTTGATAGAGCTCGATCAACCTGACCCGAGTGCGACGCGCCAAGACGCGATCCGTCGCGCGCTCCGCGGCGTCGAGTAGCGCGAGCTGCACCTCGATGCTGAACGGTTCTTCCCGAGCCAGCGCCTCGAGGCGTGGGATGGCGCGCACCGCCTGTCCCTCGTCGGTGAGGCGCATCGCGGAAGCAAGCCGCGGATCGATCACGCTGGCGTCTTGGTTCTCGATGGCGTCGTCGATGCGCCTCTCCAGGCCCGAGTAGCGCATGCCTGCCGCCACGGCTGCGCCGAACGCGAAGCCGCCCACGTGCGCCCAGTACGCCGTCCCGCCGCTCATGGGGTCGCTGATCAGGGCCCAGAACAGCTCGCCGAGCATCCACAGCGGCAGCAGTACCCAGGCAGGCGCCGAGAACACGAAGGGTCTGAGCCAGATCCAGGCCAGGACCTTGATGTGGGTCTTGGCGTTGCGGAAGGCGAACGCCCCCATCGCCCCGGCCACCGCGCCCGACGCGCCGATCAGTGGCAGTGGGCTCAGCGGCGCCAGCCACTTGTGTACCAGCGCGGCGCATATCCCGGCGCCGAGATAGAACGCGGGATAGACCAGGCGCCCCCAGGCGTCCTCGATGATGGTCCCCGCGAGCCACAGGAACCACATGTTGAACACGACGTGCAGCACCCCGGCGTGCAGGAACTGATACGTGACGAGGCCGATCCAGTTGTTCCTCGCCGGCACGTACCCGAAGCGGTACACGATGCTCTCGGAGCGCGCTTCGCGCAGCCGCTTGCACATCGCGTCCATGGCTTCTTGTTCGGTGCGGGCGAGCTGCGCTCTCAGAGCGGAGTTGCTGGCCGTTACCCCGGGGATATTCAGGTCGAGGCTCTCCAGCGGATCTGGCTGTGGTGCGGCGTCGCCGGAGCCGTTCAGCTCCTCGCAGCGCTGGACCCGGGGGTGGCGCTGGGCGAACGCGACTGCGTCCCGATAGGCATCTGTCAGCCGCTTCTCGTCAGCGTTGCTGGTCGACCACAGCAGCGCATGCAGGAACAGGTTCAGCGCGATGATGACCGTGGTGACCCACGGCCAGCGCCTGGCTTGCTGCTCTTGATGCGAGAGCGGAAAGAACACACCGCAACACTACACCCGGCGCTCCGCCCCGCCCCCTTGCCTGCGGGGTGGGCGAGTGTACGCCATCAATCGGCGGCTGCTTTCCTGCCCAGGTCGCGAGCCTCGCCCGACTCGGGCGTCGGGTTTGGGTGAGGGCACCCGGCTCTGCACGGTTGCACCCCGGATGGATCCAGCCCGCGACGGTGCCGTCGGGTGCTTGTCATCGTGGGAGCGATCCCGCACCTTTTCGGACGAGAGGTCGATTTCGATGCTTATGCGTGGCTTTTGGGTTCGTTCGGGCGCTCGGGTTGGTTTGCTGGCGGGCGTTTGTCTCGCGACGCTCGGGGTGTCGGCCTGTGGGTCCGGAGACTCCAGCGGGCTGACCGGGCAGTCGGGAAACGGGGGCAGCGCCGCGAGCGGTGGTAACCAGCAGGGTGGCTCCGGTCAGGGTGGCTCCGATCAGGGTGGCTCCGATCAGGGTGGCTCCGGCGGGGCCGGGGCGTCAGGCAAGGGAGCGGGCGGCAGCGCGGGCAGCGGCGGCGCAGGCGGTGGAGACGATGGCGGCGCCAGCTTCGGCGGAGGCGCCGGGGAAGCCAGCGGCGGCACAGGCGGCGGCGAAGGAGGCAGCGCGGGTGGTGGCGGCGACGCCGGAGACGCGGGAGCCGCCGGTCAAGGAGGTTCCGCGGGGAACGGGATGGGCAGCGTCAGCTGTGGTGGCGAGGTGTGTGGACTCCCGCAGGGACAGTTCTGTTGCCAGCCTCAGAACGCCTCGGCGCACTGCGTGACCAAGAGCGAGCAGTGCACCTGCACTGGCATCCTCTGCTCCACGATCGAGCTACGGTGCGATGGCACCGAGGACTGCCCTGCCCAGATCTGTTGCTTCGAGAAGGGCGTGGCTTCGGAGGCCAACGTGGCGTGTGCCAACACCTGCGATCGGTCGGTCACCGTCGATCGAGCGGAAGTGTGCAAGGTCGGCGTGTCGGGGAGCTGCACCAAGGGCGGCAACTGCACTGCACAGCCCTTCCTGGGTTTGCCTCAGGGATACGGCGTCTGTCGACCCTGATCCTGGGTTTGCCTCAAGGATACGGCGTGTGTCGATCCCGAGTCAGCGCTTGGCGCCGTCCACGTGCTGGGCCAGTAGCTCTTCGAGGGTCTGGTACGCGGCGCCGCTGCGCTCCGCTGGTCGGCGCTCGTCAGGGTCCTGTTCGAGGTTGAACAGCTCGAAGCGCTTGCCCTCCTCCGTGTAGATCAGCTTGA
The DNA here is from genome assembly GCA_020430865.1 of Myxococcales bacterium. Next base: position 1,517 of record JAGQIY010000392.1, on the reverse strand, counting down.
AGGGGTAGTGGACGATTGCCGCCATGTAGCCGCGGCCGTCGTTCACCTCGTAGCGCTCCAGGAAGAAGTAGTCGCGGGGTAGCCGCCCTCCGCTGAAGAGCGGCACCAGGTCCCGCCCGCGTAGCTGGTCGAACCCGCGCCGCACGCCCGTCAGGTTCAGCCACGTCGGGCCGAGATCCTCGTGGCTCACCGCGGTGTGAACGCGGGCTGGAGGCAGGCCGGGGACATGCATCAGCGCGGCGGTGTGGATCTGCGTCTGCATCAGGTTGCTGCCGTGCCAGCTCTCCCCGTGCTCCTTGAACTCCTCGGCGTGGTCGCCCACCACCGTCACCAGCGTCCTGTCGGCGAGTCCAAGGGCCTGGAGCTTGTCGAGCACCTCGCCGACCACCGCGTCCGCCTCCCAGACCTCGCTCGCGTACAGATCCTGCTCGGTGTCGCCGAAGTCCGGTGCGCGCGGCGAGCGCTGGTAGAGGTAGTGCGGCTCCATCAGGTGGAGCCAGAGGAAGAAGGGGCGGCCCCGCATCTGCTCGAGCTGCGCCATGGCGCGCTTCCCCTGCGCCTGGCCGATGTGGCCGCGCATCGTACCCCCGCTGTACGAGAGCCTGGTCTTGGTGTCGTAGACGTCGAAGCCGCGGTCGAAGCCAGCAGACTCGGCCTTGGTGAACGCCCGAAAGGAGTTGAGGATCGCAACCGTGCGGTAACCTGCGCGCTGGAACATGCTGGGGATCCAGGGCGTGTCCGGCTCGAGCGCTCGCATGTGCTGACGCGCTCCTTGCGCGCGCCAGTGCATGCGTGTCGGCGGTCGCGACGAGAGGATGGTCGGGAGCGAGAGCCGGGTCCAGGGTGTCGTCGCGAAGAAGTTGTCGAAGACGATGCTCTGCTGCGCATAGGCGTCGAGCCGCGGCGTGGTTTCGTGCCGCGCGGCGATGCCATCCAGCCCAGTGAAACCCACGGCGTCGGCGCGCAACGTCTCGATGCTGATCAGGAGCACGTTGAGCTTCGACGGAACGCTCCTGGGCACGTCCACCCACTCCGGGGCGCCGACCTCCTGCGCTCCGCTGGCGTCGCCGCCGAAGCAGTTGTTGTCGACGCCGTCCCCGGGAACCTCGATCGCGCCTGGATGCACCTGGGGGTCGAAGCCCTTGCAGTCGCCGCCGCCCCACAGCGCCGAGTAGCCGTCGCGATCGACGTCGCTCAGGTTGCGCAGGGCCTTCAGCAGCAGCCCGGAGGCGCCGCCGCTCTGCGCCACGCGGGCGCTGATTCCCCAGGGTATCAATGCGCCGCCCAGGAACGTCACCAGCGACGCACCCCAGGCGGCGCCGAGCAGCCAGCGCGGCCCCAGGGTGTCGCGCCGCCTCAGCGCGACGCTCGCCGCGGCTCCGCCAGCCAGCGCACCGAGCAACGCGAAGCCTAGCCAGCGATTCAGCTGAGCGAAGCCGCTCCGGTTGTCGGCCAGCAACCAGCCCACCACGCCCAGGCTGAGGGCGACGCTCCCGGCGAAGAGCGCGAGCGCCCCG
>JAGQIY010000391.1 GCA_020430865.1 Myxococcales bacterium | reverse complement strand
TGACTCGGGGATAGGCTCCTGCAAGGGCCTGGCGAGAGCGCGCCGAGGCGGCCTCCACCTGAGCGCGCGCCTGACGCAGGCTGGTCGAGCGTGTGCGCACCAGCTTGAGGGCTTGTTGCCACGACTTGACCGTGTGCTTCGCGGGCGGCACGGGATCCAGCATCGGGTCCGTGATCTCCGGTAACTTCGCCCTGGAGGCCGGATCCGTCTGCGAGCTCGCGGCGCCTCGGTCGGTCGCTCGCGCCGGTTCGCCATCGGTGGGCTTCGGTTGGGCGAGGGCGCTCGGCGCGGAGAACAACACCGCAGCCCCGAGCCAGGTCGGAAAGAGTCGTGTGATGGTGGGTCCCATGGCAGCGGCTCTCCCGATAGTGTCCCTCGGGCGGCGCGGGAACCCTCACCAGCAGCAAATCGTCGTTTGGCCGAGGGGTCTCGACCTCGAGCTGCTAGCGGGTCTCGACCTCGAGCTGGGCTAGTGGGTCTCGACCTCGAGAGCTGATAGCGCAGCTTGCAGCTCCTGATCGAGTTCCGGGTCGTCTCCCACGAGCAGATCCTCCGGTAGGCCGCTCTGCTCGTCGCCCTCGCTGCTCCACTCGGGCTGAGCTCGACCCACGTCCTTCGTACGCTGCCAGCGCGCGAGGAGGCGCTCGATGCGGGTGCCGTCGGAGCGAAAGACGCCCTCCAGGACCCGTCGAGCTTCGGCGAGCCGCGACGTGCGAACCAGGGCGTGGGCGTAGCTCGACGCGATCTCGTCTTCTTCGGGCGCGCTGCGGTGCGCCTTGGCGAGGTGCATCAGGGCGGCGTGGGGACGGTTGAGCGCCACGTCGAGCAGGTGACCCAGGTTGTGACGGTAGGACGCGCAGGTCGGATGGAGCTGAATCGCCCGCGCGTAGGCCTTGGCCGCGCTGCGGAAGTGACCGAGCAGCGTGTGCGCCAGGCCCAGCACGGCCCAGGCGCGGTGATCGTCGTCCTGTTGCAGCACGCTCTTGGCCAGCAGCGCCGCTCGCCAGGGGTTCTTCTCGACCAGCAGCTCACTCAAGAACTGGCGCGCGAAGACCCCGGCTCTGGAGCTCGGTGCCGCGCGGGACACCAACTTCTCCAGCATGGGCACCAACTCGATGGGCTCCAACTCCTGGGCCATTGCCCAATGGACGTCGTGGAGAAGAGTCGCTACGTCGTCCGGCTGCGCACCACTCATTAACGCTCCTTCGTAGCCTTCCGGACGCAGGTGCGCAAACCACAATCGCGGAAAGCCGAGACAAACTTTGGCGCCCTGACCCATGCGCTTGCGCCGCTGTGAGCGTTCGCATTCTTGGCTCCTTGGCCCGTTCGTCGACGCGTTGACCGAGCGCTTCCGTGTCGATCCTTCAGCAGCGTGCCTGAGGGTCGTAGAGGAAGAACGCTTGACTTGGCGCTGAGATGTGCTCGGCGGAGCTCGCATGCAACATGTGCTGCGCAGGAGCGATGGAGCTGGCGTGGTGACGGCGAAACGCTCACCGCTCGGGTCTGCACGTATCCGGGCGGAACCGCTAGCCGCTGGGCGTGAGCTCCGCCTTGGCTTCCTTGCCGGCGATGGTGGCGCCATTGAGCGCGTGCATCGCGCGATCCAGCACGCGGGTCTTCACGCCCACGAAGGTGTGCTCCGGTCGCACGTTCACGTGCTCGGTGTCGGCGTCGCTCAGCGAGCCTCGGTCCATCAGCGTGCGCCGGAAGTCGCTCGGGCGCGCTCCGTCTTTGCGCCCGACGTTGACCCGGATCTCCCGTACCGCCTCGGGATCGCCAGCGATGTCGGTCGTGGGAGTGCGCAAGGTGACGTTGGTTTCCGCGCCGTTGGTCTCGCTGGACGGACGCTCCGGCTTCGCCGCTGTGGACTCGCGAGGTGTCCCGTTGCGCTTCTCACCGCCAGGCTTCTCGGCGTCGGGCCTGGTCTCGCCGCGCCTGGTGTCTCGGCGGGGACGTTCGGCGCCGGAGGCCGTGGATCGGCCGCGGCGATCGCCGTCGTCA
>JAGQIY010000390.1 GCA_020430865.1 Myxococcales bacterium | reverse complement strand
GCACCTCCAGGGTGAGTCGCGGAGGCACCTGGAGCTCGACTCGCACGCGGCCTGGCGCAGGGACAGCTGGCGCGTCGCCCGCGTCGACTGGAGCCTTGGACGGAGCCGGTGGAGCAGCGTCTCCCTTCGCCTCGGTCTGCGCTGGCGCTTGCTTGGGGGCCGCGGCGCCTGAACTCACCCCCAAGACCGTCGCGGGCAGATACTCATTGCCGCGCGGCACCTTCACCGAGGAACCGACCTCGAGCTTGGGGGCAAGCGGCAGCAGCTGGCAGCCCGCTCTCGGCAGGCTCGCGAGCTTGCCGCCAAAGCCGAGCCCCAGGAGCACGTCTGCGTCCGTGTGGATGACCAGGAAGCGCCGCCACGCCGCGCCCTGCTTGCACGCGGCGGTCGTCCCGCTCTGCCCTGGCTTGTCGAGCGGCAGGAAGCTCCCCGGGTCCAGGTTCAAGCTGCGCTTGCCCCAGCCTGCAGGTTCGTCGACCGGCACGTCGAGTAGCCTCACCTGCGGCGACTCGGCGGGGCCATCGGTCACCACCGCCCGCATCCAGCTGCCGCCTTGGGGCCAGTGGGTGAGCACCAGGTCGCCAGGTCTGACCTTGGCCGCGGGAGGCAGCGCGACGATCAAAGCATTGGGTATGGTCCAGCTTGCACCGCTCTGGCTCTTGACCTTGCTGCGCTCGGCGCCGAGGGCCTCGATGCTCGCGTCATACAGCGAAATCACCTGGCGGTCGACGCCTTGCGCGAGGGCGTTGTCGAGCCAGCTCTGAGGCACGGCGAGGGCGCGTTGCCCTACCGTGAACGCAGGTTTTGCCGCAGGGAATTTGACTGGCAGCTCGTGCTGGCCTTCGACGGAGAGCACCTTCTCCGGCTTCGCTGGCGGCTTCGCTTGCTTGCTCGGCTTGGCATCTCCTGCGGGTCGGCTCGGCGGCCGCTCCTCCGCATGACCACCTCCACGACAGGCGAGTGCCAGTGGCAGGACGGAGAGCGTTGCTGCGAGCTTGATTGCGACCCTTGCCACGACGGCGCATCCTACCAATCAACCAGGGGACGTCGAAGGTCGGGGCGAAAACCGACCACACGGCCAGAAAACTGTTAGGCTCTCGGCTCGCGTCGAAGGCCCTACCCACCTCAGGAGTCGCCATGTCTCAGCCAGCGCACCCGCCTCAGAAAGCGCGCGTCATCATCCGTCACTGCGATAGCTACGACCCGGAGCGCATCCGTCAGATCGTGCGCGAAGGCCTCGAGGAGCTCGACCTGCGCCCCTTTGGCCGCACGCTGATGAAGCCCAACCTGGTTGCCTCGGGACCGCTGTTCGAGAACGCGCATACTCGCGTGGAATTTGCCGAGGGCGTGATGAAGGCGCTGATGGACCGCAACAACGGTCGCGTCACCGAGATGGCGATTGGTGAGCGGTGCGGCATCACCATCCCGAGTCGAGCAGCCTTCGAGGGCGCGGGCTTCAACCCGATGATCGAGCGCCTGGGCCTGAAGCGCTACTTCTTCGAGGAGGAGCCGCAGGTGGAGATCCCGCTCTCTCATCCCGAGCGGCTGCGAGACTACCTGTTCACGCCCGAACCGGTCGCGATGGCAGACTTCTTCGTGAACTGTCCCAAGTTCAAGGCACACCCCTGGACCACCGTGACGTTCTCGGTGAAAGCGTACATCGGCATTCAGGACGATCGTCACCGACTGATCGACCACGACCACCGTCTCAACGAGAAGATCGCAGACCTGCAGTACATCGTGCAGCCGCAGTTCATCGCCATCGACGCGATCACTGCGGGCGAGGGGCGGATGCTGACGCCCATCCCATACGACTTGAACCTGATCATCATGGGAAACAACCAGGTCGCCTTCGACTCGGTGTGCTGCAACATCGTCGGCATCGATCCGAGTACCGTCGATCACATCCGATTCACCGCAGAGCGTGGCTTCGGACCGATGGATCTCGACCAGATCGAGATAGGCGGAGACGTGACTCTGGAGCAAGCGAAGGAGCGCGGCGCGAACTTCAAGAGCGGGCTCATCCGCGTGGAAAAGTACTTCGAAGGCACCAACATCAGCGCCTACGCTGGGCCTCCCCCCGAGACGGAGCACACCGACTACTGCTGGGGGGGGTGTCCCGGAGCCATCGAGGAGGCAATCGAGATCCTCAGGCTGTTCGACGAGCAATGCGACGAGAAGATGCCGCGCCTGCACGTGGTCTTTGGCGCCTATGATGGGCCCATCGACGCCAAGCCTGGCGAGAAGGTGATCTTCATGGGCGACTGCGCGAAGTGGCAAGGTGACCTGAACGGCAAGCTGGTGCAGATCCGCAGCAAGTACCAGGACCGCTCGACGAAGGACCCCTACAACGCCAAGGCCGACGACATCTACGTCAAGAGCTTCAGCGTGATGCGCAAGCTCAAGGCAGCCGCCAAGGAGGACTACGTCCGCTTCGAGGGTTGCCCGGTGAGCGTCGCTGAGCAGGTGCTGGCGCTGGTCGAGCTAGGCGGCTTGAACAGCCCGTTTCTGAACCCCGAGAACGCCATCGAGAACACCAAGCACTATTTGATGTGGCGCTCGACGATGGCGATGAAGAAGCTCAAGGGGCACCGCTACCAGAAGCACGGGCCCACCTCGCGTGGCGCCGCGAAGCCCGAGGTGACTCGTCCCGCAGCCGACGACGCGGAGTAGCTGCCCGAGACTCGACCAAGCGCTAGAACGCCGAACGTTTCCCCGCGGAGGCAGCTCGGCGTTCGCGCTTCTTGGTAGAGGGCGCCACCTCCAGAAAGTCGCGCCCCAGCGTACGACCTCCAGGGTCACGCACCTCGGCCCGCACGACCCAGGGGCCACCATGGTCCTTGCCGCGGAAGCCCGGGCGCGGAATGTAGGCCCACATGCGGTCTCCCTTGCGCTGAAACCGCAGCTTCAGGCGCCGACCGTCCACCGACACCACCGGCACCGGACGGTACTTCTCCGAGAGTCCCGCCGGATCGCGCAGCTTGACCGACACCAGCAGTCGATCCGCTGGCCAGGTAGCGCTCGAAGGCCCGATGCGCACGTCAGCCGAGACCTCGTTCGGAATCAGCTCGAAGGCGAGCTCCTGCGCTCCCTCGTGCTCCCGAAGCCGCACGTAGACGGCTCGGCCCGCCGAGAGCCCCATGCGCGCCGGCGCATCTCCGAAGAACGTCGACAGCCTCCCGTAGGTCACCTGCATTCCCTCGTGCCCCCGCAGCTCGATCTTCTGTCCGGGAAAGAGCGCGATGCGGCCATCCCAGCGCAGACTCGCCCCCGTGGGCAGGCGCACGCCAATCGCGCGCAAGGGGATCGGGGGGTGAGGCGCGCCGGGCAGACCCCAGGCGTCCAACGCGCTGACCCGCAGCTCGTATTGCCCGACTTGCAAGCGCGGCCTGAAGCTCGTCTCGACAGTCTCTTCCTGTTGAAGCAAACGCCCGTCTCGCCACAGCTCCACGCGATAGCGCTCGGCGCCTGGCACGGCCTGCCAGGTCACCTTCTGCCCGCTCCGGGCGCTGCCGGTGAGCAGCTGTGGTCGCGGGGAGCTGACGCTCACCGCAGCCAGCGCCTCGACCTTCTGTCCATCGGGGTGTTCATGGGAGAACACCTTGCGAGATCCAGCGGGGAGCTCGCGCCAAGCTTTTCCGTGAGAAAACAGCGTACGCCCGCTCCGCGCCGCGAGCAGCATGCGTCCGGATCGCGCCGCGACGGTCGAGCTCCCGTAGTGCACGATCGTCGCGACGCCGGCTTGAACCTGCACGCGCACCGCAGTGCCACCTCGACGGACCCGCACCTCGGCCAAGCCAGAGCGCATCAAGAAGGTGCGGCTCGGCACACTGCCGGAGGGACCGAGCTGCAAGGGCATCGTCGGCCCGAGCTGAAACTCTGCCCCTGGACTGAACTCCACCGAGGTTCCCCCGGGGAAGGCGTAGGTCGCGCCGCTACTTCCAGCGCGCAGTCGGGGCCCCTCTCGGAGCACCTCCCCCGCCACGACGTCCGGCTCTGCAGCCTCGGTCGAAGTCGCCGTTCCAACCAGCATGGCTGCGGCCAACACCGCCCATGCGCGTACCCGTTGCTTGGCCATGCCTGCGTGATCGGCAGCCGGGGTCGATCCTGGAGGTCTATTCAGTATACCGCCTCTGCTGCGCGAGCTCGCCCCATCGCTCACGTCTCGCCTTTCGCGCCAAGTAAATCAGCCCCGTCCTGACCTGGCTCCCGTCTCCGACGTTGGTCCGATGGCGTGCTTTTTTGCGTCCCACACCCGGAACCAAACACTAGAACTGTGCGATGCGCCTTGGCGGGTTCATCGGAGCGTGCGCGCTGTGCGTTGGCTGCAGCCAATGTCAGGGCGAGACTCCGTCGGAGCGCCACGGAACCACCCAGCCGGTGCTGATGGTCGCGGCTCAGGAGAGCGCACGCTGTCCCAAGATCGCTGCCGGACAGCGCCGCGGCAAGGTGGGCAACCCGAAACTGATCGAAGCATCCGGGCTGGTCGCGAGTCGGACTCAGCCGCCGGTCCTCTGGATCCACAACGACTCGGGGAACCAGCCGGTGCTGTACGCGCTGCGCCCTGACGGAGAGAGCCTCGCGAGCTACCACCTGAGCGGCTGTCAGTGCGTCGACTGGGAAGACATCGCGATAGGTCCGGGGCCCAGGGCGGGCACCGACTACCTGTACATCGCCGATAGCGGCACCAACGGGGAACCTCGAGAGGTCATCACCGTCTATCGCGTCGCCGAGCCCAAGGTGCCGCTGAATCACAACGAGGACGCCACCCTGGATGGCGTGGAGGCCATCCAGCTCAGCTATCCAGGGCACCTGGTTCACGACGCGGAGACGCTGTTCATCGATCCGGTCGACGGCGATCTCTACATCGTGACCAAGAGCGCCCTCGGTGACTCGGGGGTGTATCGCGCCCGAGCTCCCCTCGACACCCACCTCACCGAGCAGCTCGAACTAGTCAAGCTCCTGCAGTTCCCGGACACGGGGGCCCGGGGCGCGCCACGCTCGACGGCTGGCGACATCGCCGCGGACGGGAGCGCCATCCTGCTCAAGACCTACACCCAGGCTTTCTGGTTTCCGCGCGAAAAAGGCGAGTCGATCGCCGATACACTATCCAAG
>JAGQIY010000389.1 GCA_020430865.1 Myxococcales bacterium | reverse complement strand
ACCTTGAAGATGTCCTGGCCGATCATGTGCACCTTGTCGCGGCGCTTGTCGATGCCCTCGGGGGTGAGGGGCTCCTTGCTTCCTCCGCCGGGAATGCACAAGGACTCCGCGAGAGATGCGTCGGTGTATAGCCGCGTGGAAAGAATGCCCGCTGGGCCGTCGTCCACCGGTCCGAGCACCGCCGCACCAGCGCCGTCGCCGAAGAGCACGCACGTCGTTCGGTCCTCCCAGTTCAGTACCCGCGTGAGCAGCTCCACGCCGACCACCAGGACGCGCCTGGCCATTCCCGTGCGGATATATTGGTCACCGATCGAGAGCGCGTAGAGGAAGCCTGCGCAGGCGGCTGCGACGTCAAAGGAGGGGATGCTTCGCGCGCCCAGCTTGGCCTGCAGGAAGGCGGCGCACGCGGGCAACGGCATGTCGGCGCTGATCGTCCCGACGATGATCATGTCGAGCTCTTCCGGCTTCACGCCGGCCATCTCCAGCGCGCGCTTCGAGGCCTCGAGGGCCATGTCACTCGCCGCCTCGCCCTCGGCGGCCATGCGCCGCTCACCGATGCCGGTGCGCTCGCGGATCCAGGCGTCGGACGTGTCCACGATCTTCTCCAGATCGTGGTTGCTCAGCACCTTGGAGGGAGCGTAGGCGCCGGTTCCAACAATGCGGCTCTTCGGGGTGAGCTGCTCTGCACTCATGCCCGATCACTTACGATCCCGTAGCCTTCGCGTCTAGAATTGGTTCAACTAGATCCGCGACCGCTTCGTCAGCACATTTCGACGGGGAAAGTGCGTAGTTTTCTACATACCGCGTGGTCGGAGGCGCGTTCCAGAATGTCTGTGCGGAAATGATGCCGCGCGTCTAGAGTGGCTGCACCGAGTGCCTCTTCGGTGCGCGCGGTGCGCAGCTGGGCTCAGCCAGGGGCGCGCTGGGTCGGCACCGTGAGACGGCGCGATCTCACCCCCAAGAGAACGACCCGCTGACCCGAGGGACCAAACGACAAAACCCGGTGACCAACTCGGGTCACCGGGCGGTTGCCCAACCAGGCGGACGTTCAGCCCTGGTCGGTGGACTTCACCACGGCGCGGCCCTTGTAATGGCCACACGCCGGGCAAACCCGATGCGGCACCATGGGCGCCGAGCAGTTCGGGCAGGGGATGATGTTGGGTGCAGCCACTTTGTCGTGCTGTGCACGGCGCATGTCGCGTCGGCTGCTGCTCTGTCGTCGCTTGGGAACTGCCACGGTCTCACTCCTTATCGCGCAGACGATCTCTCAACGCTGCGAGCGGAGCCAGACGGGGATCGATTGGGCGATCAGCCGTTTGCGGCTCCGAAGAGGGCGAGGCTATAGGGGGAGCGTCCTCCGAGCGCAAGGGAAATAGCGGAAGCTCCAGGAGAATGAACTCCCGGATGAAGCTATCCAGCACGATTTCCTCGCCGCTGTAGACGTCCCGCGCCGCGTCCTCCTCGCTGAGGAGTTCGTCTTCGTCGTCTTCGGTTCGTTGTTTCTTGGTCTTGCGCGCGTCACGGGGTGAAGCGCCGGAAGTCTGGGGGGGGGCCTTTTTCGCGCTCTTGCCGTTGCGCGGCTTGGCAGCCGCAGATCCGCTCGCGGGGGCGAGCAGCAGGAACACATCGGTCTCGATGTCGAGATCGAAGGGCTCCAGGGAGCGCGCGCAGTCCATCTCGATGGGCGCCTTCAGGTGTCCCCGCACCATCACCTCTCTGCCCTGCTTGCTGAGCGTCACGTCGAGCAGCCCGTCGGCGCCTCTCTCGCGCGCCTCGGTGCCCTCCAGTGCCTGCGCCAGCCACGCCGACGGGATCGCGCACTCGAGCTGACGCTCGTCGTCCTCGAGGTCCGCCAGGGGGACACTGAACTGGGCTTCGGGTTTGCTGGTCATGGGTCAGGTGGAAAAGGGGCGCGAAGCTTAGCGGTGGAACGCCAGCTGGCAAGCTCCGCTGTGCACGCGCCGGGCACGTCTCCAGTCTACGCTCGAGTTCAGCAGCAGCCGCGCCTTGCAAAAAGGCTGGCTTCGCTCCTCGGCGTGACACTAGCGTCTCAGCCGATGGGCTGGCTGCGGCGGGACGATCGGATGCGACGGACGGCGCTCGCGCTCGCGGTCTACGTGCTGTGTACCCTGGTGTTCTTCCTGCTCGCCAAGCCCGAGCGGCTGAGTGAGCACACGCCGTTCAATCACTTCGCGTTGCTCGCGCAGAGCTGGCTCGAGGGGCGTCTCGACCTCGGCGGTCCGCCGCCCGCGTACGCCCAGATGAACGACTTCGCGGAGTTCGACGGCCGCTGGTTCATCACCTTCCCGCCGTTCCCTGCCGTGCTGCTGGTGCCGTGGGTCTGGCTCGCGGGAGGCGCAGAGGGGGTGAGGGATGGCCAGGCGTTCCTGTGGCTCGCGGGCGTGGCCCCCGCCGTGCTCTTCCTGGTGCTGGAGAAGCTCCGTCGCCGCGAACACTCGAAGCGCAACGTCCTGGAGAACCTGCTCCTCGCCTGCGCGTTCGCCTTCGGCAGCGTCTACTTCTTCACCGCGGAGCAGGGCACCGTGTGGTTCGCGGCACACGTGGTCGGTGCCGCCCTCTGTGCGCTCTACGTGCTGTTCGCGCTGGACGCCGAACGGCCGCTGCTCGCCGGACTGATGCTTGGCCTCGGCTTCCTGACGCGAGCGCCGCTGGCGTTCGCCGCCGTGCTGTTCGCGCTCGAGGCGCTCAGGGTTTGCAGCGTGGGTGGTGAAGGCAGCGAGAGCAGGGCAGGTGGGGGCGAGGGAGATCTGGCGCGTACCCAGGAGTCGGTGAAGCCGCCCGCAGAGGACGAATCCGCGAGGCAACGCTTCAGCCAGTGGTGGCAGCGCCTGGACAAGCGCCGTCTGCTGCGACTGTATCTGTCGTTCGCCGCGCCCGTGGCGCTGTGCGTCGCTTTCTACCTCTGGCACAACCACGCGCGCTTCGGCAGCGTGAGCGAGGTGGGCTACCGTTTCCTCAAGGTGCGCTGGGCTGGGCGCATGGAGAAGTGGGGGCTGTTCCACTATCACTTCCTCGGGCGGAACCTCGGAGTGATGCTGAGCAGCCTGCCCTACTGGAACAAGGGGCCCGGCGCTCCGTTTCAGATCAACGCCCACGGGCTCGCGCTGTGGTTCACCACGCCGATGTACTTCTGGCTGCTGTGGCCCGCGCGCGGAAACGCCAAGCGCTGGCTGTATCGCGCGCTGTGGGTGACCGTTGGCGCCGTCGCGGTGTGGACGCTGTTTTACCAGAACACCGGCTGGCAGCAGTTCGGGCAGCGCTTCAGCAACGACTACGCGATCTTCCTGTTCATGCTCTTGGCGCTTGGTGGACGTCGTTTTGGCTGGGTTTTCCGTGCGGCTTGCGTGTGGGCGATTGTCGTGAACGGGTTTGGGGCGTGGAGCTTCGATCGGCCTGCGGCGCGCGCTTACTATGTGACGAATCCTGCTGAATACTATCAGCGGGATTGAGGGGTTCGGGTTCGGGTTCGGGTTCGGGTTCGGGTTCGGGTTCGGGTTCGGGTTCGGGTTCGGGTTCGGGTTCGGGTTCGGGTTCGGGTTCGGGTTCGGGTTCGGGTTCGGGT
>JAGQIY010000388.1 GCA_020430865.1 Myxococcales bacterium | reverse complement strand
CTCGATCCTTCGCGCTCGGTCGACGAGCACATCCTGCCGCTGCTCGACGACCTCGAGATCCGCAGCGTGCTCGCCGGCAACATGCGGGACGGCCTGAAGCAGATCGTCGACGCCGTGCTGTCCAAGCGCTACCCACACCACCCGCGCTTCGACGGACCGGTCAACGCGTCGAGGATGGAGCGGGTGCGGGGGCTGCTCGAGCGGCTGCTCGACACCCGTGACCGCCGGATGAACGTCGAGAAGAGCGAGAAGAGCGACCTCAAGGCGTACTCCGATCCGCTCGGGCTCACGGACACCGGTGACGTGGCCACCGTGCTGCGCGACCGTCCGCTGCAGGAGCTGGAGCAGGCCCGACAGCAGAAGGGCCTCGACACGCCAACGGTGGGCGACGTGCGCAACTGGCTCGATCCGGCGGGCGCGCGCGGGCTGCTGCCCGAGGTCGAAGACCTGCTCGTGCTCACCTGGTGTGCGTGGAGCGGGCGCACGCTGCAGCGGGGCGGTCGCCCCTACGCGCCTCCGCGGCTGGGGCAGCTCCCCGACGACGTGGAGCTTCTGCGTCCCGAGCTGCCGACGCCCGCTCATTGGGCCGAGGCCCTCGACCGCGCCGGGCATCTGTTCGGCATCGCCCTCGCGGGCAAGGCCCTCACCGCGCGCAACCTGACGGCCTTCGTCGAGCAGGTGCGCGAGAAGTGCTCGGGGCTCTCGGCGGTCAGCCCCTTGGTCGCGCCCCTCGAGGAGCGCGTGCGGGAGTGGGCCGACCCGAGCGATGCGCCTCGGCTCGTGACCGCAAAGGCGTCCGCCGATCTGCTCGCGCAGCTCCAGCGCACGCAGGGAGCCCCGCTGGTCCGCGCGCTCGCGGAGTTCAACGCCCAGACGTCACTCACGGCCATGGGCAGGAGCCTGACGACGGCCGAGTCTGCCCGTCGCCTCCTGACGGAGCGCCCGCGTTGGATCGTGTTCGAGCAGGTCCGCAACCTCGTGCACGACAGCAGCCGCGGCCACCGTGCGAGCCTGCTCCTCGCGGACCTCAACAAGCTGCTCTCGTCGGACGAGGTCAACTTGATGCTCGCCGACGGATTGACGGAGTTGACCCGTCGCGCGGAGGAGCTGCTCCGCGTCAGCCCGCCGCCTCCGCCGCCTCCGCCTCCCGAGCCCGAGCCGGGGTGGAAGACCGTCCTCGACAAGTCGCTGAGCATCGACGATCCCGCGAAGCTCGCTGAGTCGCTGCGCGAGCTCGCCTCGGAGGTCGAACAAGCGGCTGCGGGCGCGGACGACATCCGTGTCGAGCTCTCGGCTGTCGTGACGCGCCGGGAGCCCAAGCCATGATCGAAGCACCGTTCCTCACACTGCCCGAGGTGCGTCAGGAGGTGGAGCGGATCTTCCGCCGCGACCACCGCTCGCAGCTCGTGGCGCTGTACGGGCGCGGTGAGGCCAGTGACTTCGAGCTCAGTGGACATCGATGGCGGGTCGTGCCCACGCGGTGCGAGCTCGACCTCCGCGAGCAGCTTCCTCGGCCCGAGGAGAAGCGTTCCGAGGGCAGCGTGTTCCTCATCGACTGGGCCGCCGACGTCCTCCCGCTGGACGTCGCGTGCCGCCTCGCAGGCGGACGCCTCTACCACGTGGCCCGTGACGCTCGCCTCGCTGCGCTCTTCGGCGCACGACAGGTCGAACAGGGGCTGGCGGGCAGCGCCCTTGCCAAGCTCTTCCTCGCCGGCGCTGTGGCGCAGCCGCGGAAAGTCCAGGGGCTGCAGCTCACCCACCGCGCAGCATGGACGAGCCTGCTCGAGGCACGGCTCCGTCTTCCCGAGACCGCGCTCGCGTCGCCCGGGGCGCTGCTTGCCTGGGCCGCCTCGAGCGACGGCGGCCCGACCTTCCTTCGCCAGGCTGAGAGCGACGACCTGTGGCGGAACGTCCGCCGCGAGCTCAGCGAGTGGCTTCGCGCCACCGTCGGCGACGCGGCGGGCGTCGTGTGGCAGGCGTGGGAGCTTGGCCTCGCCGTCCGGCTGCTCGAGGTGCTGCCGCTCCTGGCGGCCGCTCGGGCCGCCGACGATGCGTTCGTGGCCGGCCAGCTCGCCGGGCAGCTCGCCGCATGGCTGCCGAACCTCTCGGCCCCTGTGCGCAGCGTCGAGGGCGTTCTCGTCGAAGAAAGCAGCCTCGATGCGGCGCTGCCGACGGAGCGGGGCCCGCTGTTGGCCACGCTCGAGCGCAGCCAGGCACTCGCGGAGAGCGCAGGACTGGTCTCGCTGACGATGGCGAGTGGCCGCCTCCCCGGGGGACACCGCGCGCGCGAGCGCGACCTCGGGGGCGCCGCGCAAGCGTTCCTCGATCAGCCCAGCCCCGAGCGAGCGGCGGCCGTCGTGGAGGCGCTTGGGCATCTCGAGGCACACGCCCTCGACACTCACCTTCGGCCCGACGACCATCGAACGGCCCGTCGCAACGTCGCTCGCATCGCGTTGTGGCTCGCGAACCGTGAGGCGAGCGCGCCGCCGGGGACGCGCTGGCAGCCGGCCGTCGACCTAGCGCGGCGCTACGCCGAGGAGGGTGGCTACGTGGAGTGGGCCCGCCAGCAACTCCGCGGCCTGCGGGGTGCGGACGAGGCCTTGCTCTCTGCGGCGCGCAACCTCGAGCTCGAAGCTGCGAGAGTCCAGCGCGACGACCATCGGACGTTCGCCGAGGCCTATGTGAGCTGGGTCGAGGCCGGCAAGCCGTCCGGTGCGGCGACGCCGATCGAGGACCTCGGCAAACAGGTGCTCGTCCCGTTCCTGAAGGGCGGCGACCGGCGGCGATTGCTCGTCGTGCTCATGGACGGGATGAGCCACGCCGCCGCCGTACAGGTTCTGACCCGGCTATCGAGCGCGCGACGCTGGGGCCCGATCGCCTGGCGTCGAGACGGCTGGCATGGCGTGCTGCCGCTGCCGCCGGTCCTCGCCGTGGCTCCGACCCTGACGGAGATCAGCCGCGGCG
>JAGQIY010000387.1 GCA_020430865.1 Myxococcales bacterium | reverse complement strand
GGTCCGCGGCCCGCCCGCGCGCTACGAGGCGCCCGCGACGACCCGGAGCAGGCGCTGGCCAGGAAGGCGAGAACCGTTGACAGAGCGCTCGCAGAGCCAACTCCTCGTGGAGCTGAGGGCGAACCGTGGGAAGTGCGTCGTGCTTGCCTTCGAGCACGGCGAGGAGCGGGTCGTCATCCGAGGGGTCGAGGAAAAGAACACGGGAGGGCACGTCATCACGTTCGACCTTTGGTTACCGCCAGGTTGCCTCGGCATCCGCTTTCGGGGGCCTCGGATGGGCTGTGATCTCGAGGAGATCCTGAGTCTCCGACCGATCGACAGCGATCCGCAGTAGACCGGCTTCCCCGCCGTGCGTTGTGCGATGTCGTTGCGGGCATTCTAGGCTCATGGTTGGGGACTGGGTCAAGATCGCGCAGCAGCCCGCCGCAGCACCGGCGGCGCGCTGCGCGCGTCCCTTCCCTGGTCCCTGGCGGCCGCACGCCTTCGAGGGGACGAGCGGATCGAGCGCGGACATACGGCGCTCGACATCGGCGAGGAAGAGGGCTGAACTGCAACGCGCGCGGGCTCGAGGCGTCGCCCGGCAGTCAGAGCACCCGCTGACGATCGAGCTCCCGAACTATGGCAGCTCAGGCCAGCGGACGAGGCCAACTCGAGTGGAGGCCGCAGCATGGTTCGTCAACCGGCCGCACCTGCGCCCTACCCCGTTTCGGGGCGTGGGGACGCGCTCGGCGTCTGCGTCCACAACGGCTCGAGGCGGAGCGGAGCCTACCACCGAGCTCATTCAGATTGAGTTCCGGCCCAAGGGATCGCAGGGTAAGTTGCTTGAGATCCGGATCTGCGATTGGTAGGGGCAATGAGACTTCCCTTGACCGATGACCAAGTGCGAGCAGCCTTGAAGAGGTCGGTAGCGTACTTCAAGGAGGAAGAAGGCTCGTTCGGGCTAGCGTGGTCCAGCCTCGCAGCGCTCACAGACCGGTTTCTGTCCGACGAAGTCCTTAGTGATCCGTCCGACGAATTCGTTGAGGCGATGTTGTGTGTCAGCAGGCTGACAACCTGGTTCCTGACGCACGCCGCGCACCACGCCATCGAGGCACGCTGGCATGACGCTTCGTCCAACTACTTGGGCTTGGTGAGGCTCACGCTGTCGCAAGCACTACTACAGACTCACTCGTACCGAGTGTTTCGGGATTGGAACGCCCCGCGTCTCGTCTATGACGGGGAGTGCGTTGCATTGGCGCTCTGCATGCTGGAAGCGGTCGATGGCATGCGCGAGGCTCAGAGCGTGCTCCGAAGTGCATTTCGCGAGCACATAGTACTTCCTCGAGAGGCTCGGGACAAAACGCACTCTCCCTACTTCTCGCTCCTACTTCGTCTCTTCGACTTGGAGGTGGGAGATGACGACGGAATGGTGAGGTGTAGCGAGTTCAAGGCGAAGTCTCTAGCTGAGGCTGAGGATTCACTGATCTCCCAACGAGAGGCGGCGGTGGCCCGCGACAGTAATCTGGCCATTGGCCGTGGCGTTGCGTACGTGG
>JAGQIY010000386.1 GCA_020430865.1 Myxococcales bacterium | reverse complement strand
TGCTTCGCCGCCGTGGTCTCGGCCGAATCCTGTGCACCCGTTTCCTTGAGGATTCCGACCAGGATAGATTGCCTGGAGGAAACGGCTGGATCTGGCCCGCCGTCCAGGAACAGCTCGCTCTTCCGATAGTAAGCTACGGCGCGGAGCGCGAAGACCTTCGTCACCGCCGCCGCAGGTACTGCCAGCAGCACCCCCATGAAACCAAACAGCTCCCCGAACACCATCAGGGCCAGCAGGACCCAGACTGCGCCCAGGCCCAGCTTGTCCTCCATGACGCGCGGAGTGATCACGAAGCCTTCCAGCACCTGGATGATCGCGTAGGTGCCCACCACGAGGCCCACCTGAGTCCAGCCCTGCCCGGCCAGGAGCGTCATGAGCAGCGCGAGCCCGAGGGCGACCGCTCCGCCGACGTAGGGGATGAACGCGAGCAAGCCAGCCACGATGCCGATGGGCACCGCGAGACGCACCCCGATCAACGAATACGAGACCGCGTAGAGCACGGCGAGGATCAGCATGACGAGCAGCTGACCGCGCATGAACTGACCGAGGATGTCGTCGATCTCGCTGGCGATGTCCACGACGTGCGGTCTGATTCTCCACGGAACCAGCTCGCGGATCTTCGTCATCATGCGATCCCAGTCGTGGAGCAGATAGAAGGCGAAGATCGGGATGATCAGGAGATTGCCCAGCGCCCCCAGTGCGCTCGCCGTGCCGCCCAGCACGATGGCCAGGACCTGACCTGCGGGGGCGGCAGCCTTCCCAGCGACGTCCTTCGCGTTGACGCCCAGCTGGTCGAAGGCCTCCTTGACGGAGTGAGGGGGCTGGACCCCCTGTGCCTTGAGCCAAGGTTCCAGACGATTCAGCAGCGCGTTGAGCTGCGCCGGGAGATCCTGGGCGAAGGCCCCTACTTCGCGTACCACCCCGGGCACGACCAACAACCCGACGAGCGCCATCACGAGCAGCACCCCGGTGAGCAGGATCACGATCGCCAGCGCCCGCGGGATCCTCCGCGCTTCGAGCCGGTCAACGACTGGGTCGAGCATGTAGGCGATGCCGGCGGCGAAGCAGACCGGGGTCAGCACCGACCTCAGCAGCATGAACAACCAGAGCACGACGCCGATCACCGCCAAGGCGATGAGCCAGCGCGGAAAGATCCTCCGCGTCTCCTCCCCAGACATGCGCA
Organism: Myxococcales bacterium; assembly: GCA_020430865.1. The sequence goes on along the minus strand of JAGQIY010000386.1, from coordinate 15,469 downwards.
ATCTGGGTAACACACCTTCCGAGAATATTCGCGGCGCTCGATGGGTGGAGCGAGCCTGGGAGGACGGAAATGGACGCCAAATCAGCCCAGATCCGCGGCAGGCGCGGCGCCCTTCAGGATGGATACCCCTGCGCCAGCGCGCTCGTTCAGGCCTCGGTGCCGTGTTCGGAGGTGCGATCGGTCGTGAGCTGGGCGAACACGGCGTGATCCACCCAGCGTCCGCCCACGTACTCGGCCTGGCGGGCGATACCTTCGAAGCGGAAGCCGAGGCGCATGATCACTCGCAGACTGGCGTAGTTCTCCGTCGCGGCGGCGCAGCGGACGCGGTGCGCGGACAGGGTGCCGAGGGCGAAGTCCACGCAGGCCTTGGCAGCCTCCGTCATCAGTCCCTTTCCGCAGGCCTCGCGCTTGAGCCAGTACCCGAGCTCGCACGATCGGTGCAGGTGAACCACGGAATCGAGGCCGACCACCCCCAGCAGCTCTCGATCCTTCTTGCTGCGGATCGCCAGCCGAACGGCTCGTCCAGCGTCCCAGTCCTGCGCGCAAGCTTCGGCGTAGCGCTGCGATGCCTCGGGGGAGTTGTTGAACGGCACCCAGGGCAACCAACGCTCGAGGTGCCAGCGAGAGTTGTCGACCGCCGTCCAGAGCTCCGGTCCGTCCGCTGGATCGATGGGTGAGAGCAGGATGCGCTTGCTCTCCACCGGGCTGCTCCGAACGCTGGAGCGAGCCGGGATGGTGAGCATGTGCGCCGTGGTCACTTGTTGTGCTCCCCGCACACGACCCTCACCAGGTAGCCTTCCAGACGACCAGCCTCGAAATCGCGCCAGGACACGAACCAGTCCTTGGGCGTCGCGACGATGTCTGGATAGGGCTGGAAGGCGTTCATCTTGCCGATCAGGCTCGGCTCCTCGATCCCATCGCGCCCGATGCGCGCGAACATCACTCGCTTGTTCTTCACCTCGAACCAGGTCACGGCGGCCTCGTTGCCGTTGGACGCGATCGACGGGCGATTCCCCAGGGATGCAAGCTCACGACGCCACATGGGTTCGGTCGAAGCCTTGTCGTAGTAGGCCGCCAGCGCCCCGGCCTTCTCGTCGTCCCAGACCACGAAGCAGCCGATCTTCGTGCAGGCGATGCGAGGCTGAGCGTGCTTGCCTTCGTCAGCGCTGACCCGGTGCAAAGTGCCGAGGTGACGGTCCTTGCTGTCGGTCTCGTCCGGCTTTGCCTGGTCTTGCTTCTCGTCTTTCCTTCCGTCTTCCTGCTGGCTCTTTGGGTCGTCACCGAGGCCCTTGGCGAGCTCCGGGTCATCCAGCGCGATGGTGAGGGCCATGATCAGGGTGCTCTGACCCTTGACGAGCTCGAAGGCGATGTTGAGTCGTCCGTGGGCGACGTCCAGCGCCGGGTGGCGCGCTTCGGTGGTGTCTTCCGACCCGAACGCCGTCAGGCGAACGGCGTCGCTCAGCGGCTTCAGCTCGCCGTCGAGATGTCGCGCGAACAGGTCACCCTTGTCGTTCTCCTGCCAGACTGCCCAGAACGTGCCGTCTTCCGCCCGTGCCAGGGCGGGGGAGTAGTCGTTGCGCGTGCGCGTGCTGATGCGGCGCGCCGGGCCAGCGATTCGGCCATCGCGCTCGACCAGGCGCACGTAGACGCCGGGTGCGCTGCCTTGCCCGTCCCAGTAGAGCAGCGCGATGCGGTTCCCTGCGGGAATGAGCTGGGGGTGACTCGCTCCCTCGGCCTCCGGGGTGAGGCCGCGCGCAGGAGTCACGCGTCGCAGCGCGCCATCCAGGAGCACCCCGTAGGCCTGCCGCTTCCGAGAGTCTTCGTGGTTGTCCACCCAGACGAAGAGCGGCCCCGCGTCGCTGATCGCGACCGTGGTGCGAGAGGGCTTGCTGGTGTTGTCGAACGGCCGTGGGCGGCTCAGGCCGGTGAGGTGGCAGTTGCCCTTGTCTGGGCGCAACGCCACCCCCGCCTGATTGAGCAGCCCGCGAGCCACTCGTGTGCCCCCGGCGTTGAAGGCCTCCCGGAACATGGTGAGCGCTTCGCCGTGCTTGTTGTCGCTCAGGAGCTTCTGAGCCGACGCGATCTGCAGCGCGTAGGGCGCCGTCTCGAGAGGTTCGGTAGCGCTCGGAATCGGCAGCGGCGGAGTCTCCACGCTCGCGACGCTCGAAGCAGCTGGAGCCGGGGTTCCTGGCTCCGGAGGGTGGACGACGTACAGCCAAAACGCATAGCCGCCGATCGCCATCGCAGAGACCAGCAGCAACACGGCGATGGCCTTCCCGAGTCCGGAGCCAGACTGGGGCGGGGACGTCGGGGGAGCGATGACTGGGACCTGCGGCTCATTCGAGCCGGGAGCGCTCTGCGGGGCAGTGTCGGATCCGGGAGACTGCCGCTGCGCCGCGATGCCATTCCACGAGTCTGGGGACGCCGGCTCGACCAGTCGATCCACCAGCTGGCCCTCCTCCTCGCTGTGGAGGCTCGCGCGGCGGACGTCGTTCGGCGATGGCTTGAGGGCGCGCTCGAGCGAGACGGCGAACTCCTTGGCTGACTGGAACCGCTTGTCAGCGTCTCGATCCAGTGCCTTGAGGAACCAATCGTCGAAGCTCGCGGGTAAGTCGGGGCGCAGGCGGCTGGGACGTGGAATCGGTGCGCCCGCGATCTGCGCCAGGATCATCGCGACGCCCTGGTCCGAGTTCCATACGGTCTTGCCGGTCAGGCACTCGTAGACGATGCAGCCGAGCGCCCACAGGTCGCAGCGGTGGTCGACCTCCCCCTGCCCCTTGGCCTGCTCTGGAGCCATGTAGGCGGGCGTGCCGAACAGCGCGCCTTCTCGCGTCAGGCGCGTGGCTTCACCACCCTCGTTGGCCGGCTCGTAGAACTTCGCCAGGCCGAAATCGAGGATCTTGGCGACGGTGTCGCCCTCCTCGGTTCGGGCCATGAAGATGTTCTCGGGCTTGAGATCGCGGTGCACGACGCCGGAGCCATGAGCCTTCATCAGGCCCTTGGCCGTCTGGGTCGCGATGCGCAGGGCGTGGTCCAGGCTGAGCCTGCGCTCCCGTGAGAGGAGCTCGTAGAGGCTCTCTCCTTCGAGCAGCTCCATCACCAGGAAGGGGCGGTCACTCCACTCACCGCTGTCGTAGACGTCGCAGATGTATGGGCTACGAATTGCGGCGGTGGCGCGCGCTTCGCGCAAGAACCGACCGAGCACGACTCGTGAGTTGACCAGTTCTGCGGCGAGGATCTTCACCGCGACCCGCTTGCCGATCTCGACGTGCTCGGCTTCGTAGACCGCCGCCATGCCGCCGCGGCCGATCTCCTTGGTGATGCGGTACTTGCCCTCCAGAAGCGTTCCGGCTGGGACCTTGGACGTGTTGGGGGGCGGCATTCGAAGGGATCGAGAAGGGTGGTGCGCCCAGGTGGGCGGCCTCGCACGGTGCGAATGAGCAGCTGGGCGGGCCGGCGCCTTGGGGGCAGCGAGGCAGCGTTCTAAGGGCAGTTGGTCTGGTCTTCGTCGGGGCCTGAGAGCTTAGTCGCGAACCAATAGGTGCTGGAAGGCAGTAGGCAGGGATGAGCGCCACGAGGCGGCGTCACTCTGCAGGGCGGCACCGTCTGGTGCCGCGAGAGTATGCCAGTAGAGCACACGAAACCGGCCGTGTGTTTCACCAAGGGATCGCGCGGTTTGTGGGGACCTGACGGGCACGAAGGCGGGATCGCCCTCAGGGCGCGAAGCCCAACGCGCATCGAGCCGGCTCAGCGCGGTGGCGAAGGCCTTCGCGGTGTAAGTCGGATCCGTTGAGAGTCCAATTTTTCGTGCGTACGCCACGGCCTGGCTGCCTCCAGGGCTCGCGTAGCCGTATCCGCGCCCGGTGTGGCTCGAGTCCACACTGAAGTGACCCCCTCGACGCAGACCGATGCGTCTCACCAGCCCACGGAGGACCAGCCTCAGTCCCCAGATCGGCTGGGCGACTGGCGCCGCGACCACCTGGGTCGATTGCCCTTGCTGAGCCAGACCAACCACGAGGCCCGCAGCCGTGCCACAGGAGCCCGCCGCGACCACCACCTCGTCGAAGCTCGGCAGCTCGCGGTCGAGGCGTTGCCGCTCGAGCTCGGCGGCCGCCGCGACGTAGCCGCGGCAACCCACGCGCGAGGATCCTCCAGGAGGGATGACGTAAGTCTTGCGGGTCCACTGCCTCAACATGCGTGGCAGCGCTGAGGGTCCTGTGACACTCGCGCTGCACTCCGCGCCGGAGGCCAACGTCAGGCGCAACATTTGCTCGGCGTGCTCGCTCCACGGTTGCGGAAACAGCACCGCGCGCACCTCGAGGCCCCGGCGTCTACCGAAGACGCTCGTGGCATACACATGGTGGCTGCCTGCCGCACCGAAGGTCAGGAGTCGGCGACAGCCCCGATCGAGCGCTTCGCCGATCAAGTGCTCCAGCTTGCGCACCTTGTTTCCGCCATACAGTGCGCTGGTTCGCCCGTCGTCCTTGAGCCAGAGCTCGCCGCGACCGTCGGCGGTGACGAGCACGCGCTCGAGTGGTGTCGGGTACGTTCCCAAGCACAAGTGCCCGCTCGTCATCGTCCCTTCCGCTACCATCCTCCACCATGATTCGGAAGATTGCCGTCAACACCGGAGGCGGAGACGCGCCGGGCCTCAACGCCGTGATCCGCGCCGTGGTGATCAGTGCCCTGTGGCGCGGCTGGGAAGTCTGGGGGATCCGTCATGGCTATCGGGGACTCATCGAGGAAGACCCGAACGAGCTGGTTCGCCTGGAGCGCCACTCGGTGCGGGGCATCACCCATCTCGGAGGCACCATCCTCGGGAGCACGAACCGGGGTGACCCCTTTCACTACCCCGTCGAGGTGAACGGCAAGCTCGAGCCGATGGACGTTTCCGGGCGGCTCATCGAACGCTTCAACGAGCTGGGCTTCGATGCGCTGATCGCCATCGGGGGGGACGGATCCTTGAAGCTCGCGAATCGGCTGCTGGAGCAGGGGCTCCCGCGGGTCATCGGTGTGCCGAAGACCATCGACAACGATCTGGCGGGCACGGACGTCACGTTCGGCTTTCAGACGGCTGTGGCGACCGCGACCGACGCCCTCGACAAGCTCCACTCCACCGCCCAAGCCCACGAACGCGTGATGGTGGTGGAGTTGATGGGACGCTATGCGGGGTGGATCGCGCTCTACGCGGGGCTGGCCGGAAGCGCGGACGTGATCCTGATCCCCGAGATCGAGTTCGACATCGAGAGAGTGTGCGAGAAAATCCGCCGTCGCGAGGCGCGCGGGCGACACTTCGCCATCGTCGTCGTGGCGGAGGGCGCCAAGCCAAAGGGCGGAAGGATGACGTTCAAGGCAGGAAAGGGCGAGTTCTCGGAGCACGCTCAGCTTGGCGGCATCGCGGAACAGGTCGCTGAACAGATCAGCGCGCGCACGGGGAAGGAGACTCGCAGCCTGGTGCTCGGTCACTTGCAGCGCGGCGGTAGCCCGGTGACGATGGACCGCATCCTGAGTCTGCGCTTGGGCACAGCCGCGACCAAGTACCTTGCGGAAACAGACCGTAGCGGAATGGTGAGCGTGCGAAGGGGTGAGATCGAGTTGACGCCCTTCTCGGAGGTCTCAGGTAAGATCCGCACGGTTCCGCTGGACAGCGACACGTTGCGCACCGGACGAGATCTGGGTATCTGCTTCGGCGATGAACCAGCCGGCACCTATCTCGACGGCACGATCCCGCCGCCTCCGCTCCGGCGCTACTCCTGAGCGTCAGTCGTCGACAAAAACGACACAGCCCCCGAGAGGCTCTCTCGGGGGCTTTCGTCTGGGCGAAGCGCAGGATCAGATGTCGTAGTAGAGCGCGTACTCGAGGGGGTGAACTGCCTTTCGGATCACGTCCAGCTCGGTCTCGCGCTTGTAGCTCAGCCACATGTCGACCAGGTCCTTGGTGAACACGTCGCCCTGCAGCAAGAACTCGTGGTCCGCCTCGAGGGCGTCGAGGGCCTGGTCCAGGCCGAACGGCATGTTCGGTACCTCGCGCAGCTCCTCGGGGCTGAGGGAGTACAGGTCCTTGTCGAGAGGCTCGCCGGGGTGGATCTTGTTCTTGATGCCGTCGAGGCCGGCCATCATCATCGCGGCGAAGGTCAGGTAGGGGTTCGCCGTGGGGTCCGGGTACCGGCACTCGATGCGGCGCGCCTTCGGCGAGCTGGAGTACGTGGAGATGCGGATCGCCGCGGAGCGGTTGCGGCTCGAGTACGCCAGGTTGACCGGTGCTTCGAAGCCAGGCACCAGGCGCTTGTAGCTGTTGGTGGTGGCGTTCGAGATACCGGCGAGGGCACGCGAGTGCTTCAGGATGCCGCCGACGTAGTAGAGCGCGAGCTCGCTGAGGCCGGCGTACTCGTCGCCAGCGAACAGCGGGTTCCCCTCCTTCCACAGGCTCTGGTGGATGTGCATGCCGTTGCCGTTGTCACCGGTGATGGGCTTGGGCATGAAGGTCGCCGTCTTGCCGGCGCGGTACGCGCAGTTCTTGACGACGTACTTGAACCACATCAGCTTGTCGGCCATCGTCAGCAGGTCGTCGAAGCGCATGTCGATCTCGCCCTGACCTGCGGTCGCGACCTCGTGGTGGCTCACCTCGACGTCGATCCCCACTGCTGCGAGGGTCAGACAGATTTCCGTGCGGAGATCCATCTGGGTGTCGTTGGGCGACACCGGGAAGTACCCGCCCTTGTAGGTGACCTTGTGTCCGAGGTTCGGGCCCTCGTCCCGCCCGGTGTTCCAGGCAGCCTCGACGCTGTCCACCTTGTAGAAGGTGTTGTTCGGCGCAGTGCTGTAACGCACGTCGTCGAAGATGAAGAACTCCGCCTCGGGGCCGAAGTACGCGGTGTCCGCGATGCCGGTCGACTTCAGGTACGCCACCGCCTTCTTCGCGATGTGGCGTGGGTCACGGCTGTAGTTCTGGCGGGTCAGCGTGTCCTGGATGTCGCAGAGCAGCGACAGCGTGGGGTGCTTGGTGAAGGGGTCCATGATCGCCGTCTTGGGATCAGGGAGCAGGAGCATGTCGCTCTGGTTGATCGGCTGGAAGCCACGGATCGACGAGCCGTCGAAGCCAGCGCCGTCCTCGAAGACACCCTCGTTGAGCTGGTGCATCGGGATGCTGGTGTGATTCCACTTTCCGGGCAGGTCGATGAACTTGAGGTCCACCATGACGGCGCCGTTCTTCTTGCCAAACTCGATCGCTTCTTTCGGTGTCATTTTCCTGTGTGCTCCTTACCCTATGCTCGAGTGTGACCCTTCGGAGAGCCACTGTTGCGGGTGTGGTTAGCTGGCGTCTAGGGGCGCCAACCCGCTCCCGGATTGATTCATGCTGTTTCGAGCGCGCCCTCGCGTGGCGCGCGTCTGACGTTGGGTTACCAGGCAGTTGGCCTACCTGGCTGGCCGTGAGTATCTCGTGGTCGCTCCGTTCAATTCCTTGTGGCAATCCAGCGGGCGCGTCACGAGGCAGGTCAGATCGCTTCGTCGCCGCGCTCGCCGGTGCGAATCCGCACGGCGTCGTCGATCGGGCTCACGAAGATCTTGCCGTCGCCGATGCGCCCGGTCTTCGCGGCCTTCTCGATGGCGTCGATCACCTGATGAGTCAGTGCGTCGGGGATCACGATCTCGACCTTGACCTTGGGTACGAAGTCCACGACGTAAGCGGAGCCGCGATAGACTTCTTTCTTGCCGCCGGTACGTCCGAAGCCCTTGACCTCGGTGACCGTCATGCCCTGGATACCGACTTCGCTGAGCGCGTCTTTGACCTCGTCCAGCTTGAACGGCTTGATGATCGCTTCGACCTTTTTCATCTGCCTCTCCCGGCGAGAGCACCCTCTCCCCGTCTCCCGCTGGAGCCGACTCAAGAGCTGCTGCCTTGGACTTGGTCGGCCGAGCCGTGTGGTTCAGCAAGGGACCGACCTAGATTGCGCGACGGCGGACTGCGACGAGTTCGCCGTGCACCCGGAGTACCCGTGCGAAGGTTTCGCGAATGTTTCGTGCCCAATTCACCGCGGTGAGAACGCTGATTTGGCGTCTGACGGCGCCCCCAGACAAGTCGAGTGGGGCGTCCTGCGGCAGTCCCGCTGGGCCCGACCTGCTGGCCGAAAATCGAGTGAGCGGCGGTTCGTGAGGCAGAGGCTACTTCTTGCCGAGCGCCTCGAGCGCGGCACCATCGAGGTGCACATCCACTTGCGGGAAGGGGATGCCGAGCTGCTTGGCGTCCAGCGCTCGCTTTGCCGCACGGATCAAGGCTTCGCGCACAGCCCAGTAGTCGGCGGTCTTGCACCAGCAGCGCAGGGACCAGTCGACGCTGGAAGCCCCGAGGCCGGTCAGCACAGCGTGGGGCGGTGGATCGGTGAACACCAGATCTAGCTCCTTGGCGGCCGCCTCCAGTGTCTCGCGCGTGGCGTCGATGTCCCCCGCGTAGTCGACCCCGACCTCGACGTCGACGCGTCGGGTGTCGAGAGCCGTCAGGTTCTCGATCGTGTTCCCGAAGACGTTCTTGTTGGGCACGATGATCTTGCGGTTGTCGCCCGTGACCAAGTCGGTCGTGAACAGGTCGATGCGGGTGCACTTGCCCACGGTCCCGCTCACTTGAATCACGTCGTCCACCTTGAAGGGGCGGAACACGAGCAGCATCACCCCCGCCGCGAAGTTGCTCAGGGTGCCTTGAAACGCCAGCCCCATGGCCAAGCCTGCGGAACCAAGCACCGCAGCGATGCTGGTGGTCTGGATGCCGAAAACTCCGAGGCAGCTGACGAGCGCGGTGGTCAGCACCGTGTAACGCACCAGGGCGCCAACGAAGCCGCGCAGAGTGCTGTCCACGCCTCGCTTTTCCATCACACGCTCGACCGAACGCTGGAGCCAGCGTGCGACGATCAACGCGACCAACAGCGCGAGCAGCACGCCCACGATGCGTGCAGACCAATCCACCAACTTGCTTGCCAGCCCGGCGACCATCGCATCCATGTTTCCCTGGGTAACGCCAACGCGTTCGGATTCGCAACCCGTTGGCGCTAACTTTCACTAGCTCTCACGTGTTTTCGCGCCCGTGCTTCATCGGGCGCATACCGGGCATGCGGTCGCGCATGCGCAATCCAGGTGAACTGCGAGCGAAGCTCGAATCGGTGGCTCGTGGACGCAACTCGCGGACCTCGGAGCGTCTTCGAAGTCGAGGATCCGAGCCCATTTCTCCCGCCTTTCTCCGACGGGGGTGTCGAGGCCTCACGGCGGCGCGCGCGATAGTTACGGCTCCGGCGCGTCGATCGCCAGGCGACGCGCGCTCGCCATCGCGTCGTCGGCCGCACTCAGCTTGCTGTGCGCTGCAGATCGAGGCGGCGATGCTCGACAACACTACGTGCAGCAGGCGAGGCGCGTCGGATGCAGCCGCTGACATTTCCGCGCTGATTCTTCTGACGGCCATTGTGCGCCATCTCGAGACGGGTGAGACTGAAAGCTCGACCACGGTTTCAGGGGATGTGATGGAGACCGAGATGCTCAGGTTCAACTACGACTACGCCACGTGCGTGAAGAACTCCGAACGCTCTTCTTGGCGAGTCGACGAGGTCATGCCAGCGGACACGCGGCTCGACTTTTCGCGACCATTCTTGCCAGAGGCTTTGGTGCCGAACTCCGCCTTGGATTTCCTCTCGAGCGAAGAGCGCCTCATGCTCAACCAGATCTCTGGCAACGCGTACCTGAATCTGTTCGCGTTCGTGGAGGAGTACATCCTGGTCACGGTCGTTCAGCACGCCCAGGCAGAGATGTTCGGCGACCGTGACGCGATTCGTGCCCTGGTGCGCTTCGCTGACGAGGAGGTCAAGCATCAACGCCTCTTCGAGCGTTACCGTGCGGCATTTGATCGCGACTTCGCCTCTCCTGCGGAGGTCCTTGAGTCGGCGGCAGAGGTCGCCCAGGTGATCCTAAGCAAATCCCCCATCGCGGTGATGCTGATCACCCTGCACATCGAGCTCATGACCCAGCACCACTACACCGAGTGTGTGAAGGACGATCGGGAGCTGGATCCGCTGTTCGCGAGCATCCTCAAACACCACTGGTTGGAGGAGTCCCAGCACGCGAAGATCGACGCGCTCGAGCTGGCGAAGCTGGTCGCCATGGCGACTCCGACGGCGATAGACAAGGCCTTCGATGACTACCTCGACATCCTGGGCGCATTCGACGGCCTGCTGGCACAGCAGGCGCAGATGGATGTGCGGAGCCTGGGCCGAGCGACTGGCCGCGTGACGGACGCGGACGGGACAGGCTTCGGCGCCGAAGAATCCGAGCGTATTCGACGAACCCAGCTACAAGGCTACCGACGAACGTTCGTGTGGTACGGCATGACGAGCCCGATGTTCGTCGATGCCCTCGAGCAGATGAGCCCAGAGGGCGCCGCCCGAGTCACCGCCCGAGTCCCGCACTTTTCATGATCATGATCGGACGCGATACCGTCACGCAGAAGCTGGCCCAGGTCCTGGGCCGGGAGGCAGCGCTCGAGCTGGTCGCCAGGACCATGGGAGAGGCTGGTCTGGAGACGCTCAACACCCCCGACGACCAGCTGCGTTTCGCGAATGCGCTGATCCCCCTCGGCGGTCTGTACGAGGCCGTGGGACGAGCGCTGAAGATCCAGGCGATCCTCAACGGCGGAAGCGACGACGCCAACGCGTCCCGGGCCTGATGCCGGCTCAGCCGTCGGCATCACGCCACGCGGCAGCAGGGGGGGAGGGGTGCGTCAAGCGGCCCGAGTCGACGCTCTGGCTGACCCGGGCCGCGGTTCGAACACCGCTGACTCTCCTACGTTTCCGCGCGGCGGGAGGCTATCTCACTTGGGCGGCGGCTCGGTGACGGGCACCGACGAATCCGTGACGTCGAAGCTGATGTTGTCGATGATCGCGGTCGAGTTGAGCACGTGGTCACCCGCGTCCCAGATGGCGAACATCAGGGTGACCTCCTTGCCCGGCGGAACTGGTGCTATGGTCTGAAGCCATCCGGTCGACGCACCGGGTTCGAAGCCAGTGTTCTGGAGCAAGCCGGTGCCCTGCGGGCAGTCGAACTGCTTTCCGCCGGCCATCTGGGCCTGACACACCTCCAGGTAGCCGTTGTTGACGCTGACCGGGTTACCCTGGTTGTCGAAGCTCACGTTGCCGCTGATCGCACCCTCTGGCGCCGGGTCCATGAGCGCCACGAAGAAGTCGTTGTACTCCGAGCAGATGTACTCGGGGAACTCGTAGGTGTAGAACATGAAGTCGAAGCGGATCGCGTTCGCGTTCGTCGGCACCTTGATGCGCAACCGCAGCGCCGCGGGGTCGTTCGCGATCTTGCTCGGGTTGGGCGCCTGGGGACACGAGGGTGACGGAACCGGAAACCCGCCGGGGGTGCCAGAAGACGTGTTCATGTCTTTGCCCAAGGGGTCACCAAACACATCGAGCGCCGAGGGGTCCTCGTACCCAGCCTGATTCCTGTCGCGCGCCGTTCCGGACGACAGGGCCAGGAACGTGTTGCCCGCACGCGGAGTCGCCGTCCCGAAGTTGGGGAGCAGGCCGTGGCTCAGTTCGTTCATGCCAGGGCTCTGGTCGGCCTTCAGGTACTCGACGTTCAGGACGCCCCACGAGTCGCCCTGTTGAGCTCGACACAGATCCAGCGCTGTCAGCGCGTCGCCAGGATAGATGGAGGCCATGTTCAACGTGCCAGAGTCACAGCCAGCGGGCTCGTTGTCCTTGGTGCCGTCGCAGTCGTCGTCGACGTTGTTTCCTGGGAAGTCGTAGGCGCCGGGATTCATTTCCGCGGTGCAGTCGTTGCAGTCGCCGGCGGCGGTGGTCCAGCCGTCTCCGTCGCTGTCCGCGTTGACGTCGGTCGGGTTGCAGGGGGGTTCGCCTTGGAGCACTCCACCGCCGCTGCCATTCCCACCGCCACCGTTGTTTCCGATCCCTAGGCCGCCGCCGTTGTCATCGGAGCCTCCGCTGGCTCCAGAGCCGTTGCCCCCGTTGCCGCCGGAGACGCCCGAGCCGCCACCGCCAGCGGAGCAACCAGCAGCCACTACCACTGCCAGCGGGAGCACCAAACCTAGAGAGAACGCAGGGAAACGCATACCGAACCTCGGGCAGAGCCGAGCGTCGAAAGCTCGGGCGGGGGAGGGCGTACACGCTAGCGCGGACCCGGCCGTCGTGCGATTGGAACCAACACGTTGCTCCACTGCCTTTCGCTAGGCGGGAAATTTCTCACAGGCTGCCACAGATAGGTCCCGGCGAGGCCGTCGCTGATGCTTCGAACTTCAAATAGTTCGGTCTGACTGCAACCCAGCGGAATCCGCCCTGCGTCCACCCTCAGCGTGAACGCGCGACTCGCGGCACAAATGGCTAGAGGCCACGCGCTTCACGCGCGGCACAAACGGGGAGAGGCCACGAGCTTCGCTCGCGGCCTCTCCCTCCGTCGTCGCCATTTCCGTGAGGTTCTGTAACCGCGGAGACGGCTTCGACCTCTCCCGCTCAGGCGCGGGCGCCCTTGCGGCCGGCCTTCTTGCCCGGCTTGGCCTTGGGCGTCGCCTTGGTGGTCTTCGAGGCCTTCTTCGCGGCGGCTCCGTTGGCCTTCTTTGCGGGAGCCCCGTTGGCCTTTGCGGCCTTCTTTGCGGGAGCCCCGTTGGCCTTTGCGGCCTTCTTTGCGGGGACGGCGGCCTTGGCGCCCTTGCTGCTCAGTAGCTGGCGCAGCTCCTTGGCGCGGTTCGTCTTCTCCCAGCTGAACTCCTTGCGGCCGAAGTGACCGTACGCGGCGGTCGCGCTGTAGATCGGCTTCAACAGATCGAGCTGCGTGATGATTCCGCGAGGCGTCATGTCGAAGTTCTCGCGCACGTACGCTTCGATCTTCTCCTCCGGGATCTTCCCGGTGCCGAAGGTATCGACGCGCACGCTGACGGGCTGAGCCACGCCGATGGCGTAGGCGACCTGGACTTCCGCGCGACTGGCCAGGCCAGCGGCGACGATGTTCTTCGCGACGTAGCGCGCGTAGTAGCAGGCCGAGCGGTCCACCTTGGAGGGGTCTTTGCCGCTGAAGGCACCGCCACCGTGACGACCCGCGCCGCCATAGGTGTCGACGATGATCTTGCGCCCGGTGAGGCCGGCGTCGCCGCACGGTCCACCAATGACGAAGCGACCAGTGGGGTTGATGAAGAACTTGGTGCGGCCATCGATCATGTTCTTGGGAAGCGTCTTCTTGACCACCAAGTCCATGACGTCGTCGCGCAGCGTGTCGTACTTGACGTCCTCGGAATGCTGCGTGGAAATAACCACCGCGTCGATACGCTTGGGCTTTCCGTCGACGTACTCGACGGTGACCTGGCTCTTGCTGTCGGGCCGCAGGTAGTCGACCTTGTTGCTCTTGCGCACGGCGGCGAGGCGCTTGGTGAGCGCGTGAGAGTACATGATCGGCGCGGGCATCAGCTCCGGGGTCTCGTCGCAGGCGAAGCCGAACATCAGGCCCTGGTCGCCGGCGCCCTGCTCGGTGAACATGCCCTCGCCTTCGGTCACGCCCTGAGAGATATCAGGGGACTGCGGCTCGATCGCGACGAGCACACCACAGGTGGCGTAGTCGAAGCCCATGTCGCTGGAGCTGTAGCCGATCTCCTTGATCGTGTTGCGCGCTACCTCTGCGAAGTTGATCGTCGCTTCCGTGGTGATCTCGCCACCGAGCACCACGAACCCGGTCTTGATGAAGGTCTCACAGGCGACGCGGCTCTTCGGGTCCTGGCGGAGTGCCTCGTCGAGCACGCCGTCGCTGACGGCGTCGCAGATCTTGTCGGGATGACCTTCGGAGACGGATTCAGAGGTAAACAGGTAACTGGACATAGGGTTCCTCAATCTTGGAGTCGGATCTCGACTTCGAAGTGTCCCGCTCGCGCTCGAACTGGTGGGCGGTGCGGGGCCGAAGCCCGCTCATCGTTCAGTCGATGAGGCTTGAGCTTGAGAGCCCGACTCGAGTCAGGCGCTGCGTTAGTGGGCGGGGACCCTAGCAGCGAGTCGGCGGCTTGTGAACCGGAGCAAAGGTCCACGCAAGCTCTGAACCTCTCTTAGTCAATAATTCGCGCAAGTCACGTCGCGCGTCGAAAGCGCAGCGGGGAGAACACGCCGAGCGACGTCACTCGCCGCGTGTTCAAGCCGCTCCTCACCCCCCCGAAACCCGTGAAAAAGCGCGAGATCAGCCCTTCGATGCCAGCAATCCGTCGAGGGTTCGCACGAGCTCTGCAGCGTCAGCAGGCTTGGTGATGTAAGCGCTCGCGCCGGCGTCGAATCCACGCAACGTATCCAGTCGCGCATCCTTGCTCGTCACCATCACGATTGGCACATCGGCGTAGCGTGGGTCGGCACGCAGACGCCGCGTGAGTTCGTAGCCGTCCATTCCCGGCATCATGACATCCGTGGAAATGGCGTCGAAGCTCTCGCGTCGGGCGACTTCCAGGGCCTCGGTTCCGTCTGCCGCCACGACGACTTCGAAGCCGGCGTGGGTCAGCTCACGGCGAATGGCTTCGCGTATGGTGTCGCTGTCCTCCGCTACGAGCACGCGCGCGCGGATCTGGGGCGGTGCGACCCCGCCGTCGGCCGGGCTTCCGAGAGTCGAGGCGGTGCTCGTGAAACTGTGCCCGCTATCTCTGCTGCGCGTCGCCACCTCCGCCAGATCGACCACCAGCAGGATGCGGTCACCGACCAGGGTCGCGCCGGCGGCACAGGGGGTGCCGGCGAGCAACGGACCCAGGCTCTTGATCACGACCTCGTGCCGCCCAAGGACTTGCTGCACCAGTAGTCCGAAGCGCTCGGTGCCCAGTTCGATGATCACGACGCTGTGCTCGGCTCCGTCTCCGAGATGACCCGTTTGGGTGCTTCCGAGTCCGAGCACGCGCGCGAGGTCCACCACCGGGATCAGCTCGTCGGCGACTCGCAAGCACGTGCCACCGCCGACTGCCTCGAGCTGTGCCCCGGCGATGTTCTGAGCGCTGGCGACTGCCTCGAGAGGAATCGCCACGAGCTCCCCCCCGACTCTTGCCGCGAGGATTTGCGTGATGGCCAGCGTCAAGGGCAACCGCAGCTCGAGCAGCGTGCCGCGGCCCGCCTCCGAGTCGAGGTGGATGCTGCCCTTCAGCTTCGCGATGGCGTCGCGCACCACATCCATGCCCACGCCACGTCCCGAGACGTCGCTCACCTGCGCCGCCGTCGAGAAGCCCGCGCGGAAAATCAGCTGAAAGCTCTCGCTGTCGGTCATGTCGCGCGCCTCGCTGGCGCTCAGGATGGCCTTTTCGATGGCTTTCTTGCGCAGCTTGTCCGGATCCATCCCGCGACCGTCGTCTTGGATGGTGACCAAGATCTGACCCCCTCGCTGGGTGGCGCCCAAGACCAGACGACCGCTCCGAGGCTTGCCAGCGCGTAGCCGCTCGTCGGGGGCCTCCACGCCGTGGTCCACG
>JAGQIY010000385.1 GCA_020430865.1 Myxococcales bacterium | reverse complement strand
CGGCAATTCTTCGATCACGCCGCTCAGGTTCTGCTCGAGCCAGCCGAGCGCGCCGCTGTCGGGCGACTCCCGCAGCATCGGGATCTTCAGCGCCGGATTGTCCCCGTAGCAATCCGCCTCCAGCTGCGTGAGGTCGAAGACCGGCACGAGCCGGTACGGAACTCCGAGTTCATGGGCGAAAACCTGCGCGACTCGCGTGTAGTGCGAGCTACTGCGACCAACCAGCTCCAGCATGCTGCCTCCGGGCAACGGTGCATAGGGCCCCGAGCGAGCCGCGACAAGGCTCACGCGCGTTCCGAGCCCTCAGTGGTGATCGCGAATGGCGCTCACCAGCTCCGCCTTGCTCATCTGGCTGCGGCCTTCGATGTCCAGCTCCTTGGCCCGGTTGTAGAGCTCCTGCTTGGTGCGCGAGTCGAGCGAGGTACTGGGATTGCCCGTCCCCTGAGTCGACCTGTTCGGCGTTCGCCCCTCCTGTCGGCGCTGCTTGTTCACGGTGCGCGCCGCGATCTCCTCCGCGCGATCGTTCGAGCGGCCGCGCTTCTTCGCGCTGCTCTTGATGTGCTGATACTGGCGTTCGTCCTTGTTGCTCCATGCTTTCGGCATACAGCGGCCGCTGCAAATCGCGTGCTAGCCGTCGAAATCGGCAAAGCCGCCTCGGGTCGCTTCAGCGGGTTCGGGGGTGAGGCGCGACGCTCCGCTCCACCGCCCGCTCGAGAGACGTTTCCTCGAGGGAATGAACTCCGTCAGACTCCCAGCTCAGCGGCTGTCGTAGATCTGGAGTGAGCCGGCGGCCGAGCCTCTTGGCTCGAGCCAGTCCGCTTCCGGGAGCGGGACATCGACGCAGGCGAAGCGCAGCCGACGTCGATCTGCCAGGGGACGCACCGCTTCCAGGAAGCGACTCAGGCGCTCCCCGCTGAAGGGGCAATAGAGGAAGAACACCGTCGCCGCTTCGAGACGTGACGCCTGCTCGACGGCATCCCCGTCGACGTGAGTGACCCGAGCGCTCTCCAGGCGCTCGAACAGCGCGCGCGAGACCCCGAGCAGCTGCGGCTGCAGCTCCACACACATCACGTGGGCGCCGCTCAGGAGCTGGATCGCCGCCGCCGCTCGCCCCACGCCGGATCCCACGTCGACGACGACGTCCGTCTCCGTGATGGGCACGTCGTCAACTGCGCCGAGCAACGCGTCCACCGGCGCCGGCAGATACGGCACGCATCCGCGCGGCAACTGCGAGTCGTCGGGGATCTCTCGAAGTCCCAGGGCAGTCGAGAGCCAGGCGTCGCGCTCCATCGCCGGCAGGGCGAGCAGCGCTCGACGGAAATCACTCGGTGAGAGGCGGGAGAGGTTCAAGGCTCGGGAGTGCCGTCTAGCACCCACGGCAGGTTGAAGCGATACGCTTGGATGCCATGGCACGAACCGTCGGACTCGCTCGACCAGCGCCACCACAGGCCGCGGAGATCGGCATGGACCCTGCACTGACGCAGCCGATTCCATCGCGGTCAGCGTCGCCGCGCGCTCACTTCTCACAATCGTTACAGAGCTGAGGAGTTCTGCCGTTCCCAGCATCGATGAAACCCAGCAAGTCGTTCGCACTGATGTGCGCTGCCGCGCTCGCAGGACTCCCCGCCTGCTCCGCTGCTCCGCCCGACGAGACTCCGACCCCCGAGCAAGGCGGCGTGCCGAGGGTGCGCCACAAGGTGCTGGTCGTGCATTCGTACGACTCCCAGTACGAGTGGGTGAAAGGCCTACAGCGCGGCATCGACCAGGTCGCCTTCGAGAACCCCGACATGCACTTCGAGACCTACTTCATGGACACGAAGCGCAAGGACTCGAAGGAGTGGATGAAGAAGGCGGGCGAGATCGCCATGGAGATCGTTCAGGAGTGGCAACCCGAGGTGGTGCTCACCAGCGACGACAACGCCCAGGAGTTCTTCGCCAAGAAGCTGATCGGCCATCCGAAGATCAAGGTGGTGTTCTGCGGCGTCAACGCCGAACCCGAGGACTACAATTTCCCCGCCGCCAATGTGACCGGCATCCTGCAGCGACCGCCCTTCGTCGAGAGCCTGGCGCGCTTGACCGAGGTCGCGCCGAAGGCCAAGCGGCTCGCCGTGGTCATGGACTCCTCGACCACCGCCGACGGCGCGCTGAAGTTCTTCAAGAGCGTGGACAAGCAGCACCGAGTGGTGGAGTGGGCGCAGCCCGAGACGCGCAAGGAATGGGAGAAGACCATCAAGCGCCTGAACAAGCACGTCGATGCCGTCGGCTTCTACTCCTACCAGACAGTGAAGGACGAGGACGGCAAGCCCGTCGACCCCCGGGAGCTCATGCGCTGGACCATCGAACACCTCGAGATCCCGACGTTCTCCCCCAAGACCAACGCCATCGACGACGGCGCGCTGGTCGGCGTCGCCGAGTCGGCGTTCGAGAACGGGGCCAAGGCGGCGCGCTGGAGCGCCGAAATTGCACGCGGAAAACCTGTGAGCGACTTCCCGATCACGGCCGCGGTCAAGGGTCAGAGCATGATCAACCTGGAGACGGTACAGAGCCTCGAGCTCGAGGTCAGCCCGAAGACACTCCAGTCATTCGACGTGCGGGTCGGAGCGGCCGATTTGGAGGCAAAGTGAAGATCCTCAAGCGAGTTAGACTGATCGGCGCGACGGAGCTGCTGATCTTCGCGCTGGGCCTGGCGGTGAGCGTCGGTGTGTTCCTGGCGATGCGCAACGGCGAGAGGAAGCGAGCCGACCTCGCGTTCAACGGCGAGTCCACCGAGCGCTCGGCTCAGGTGGATCGGCGCGTCGCTGACTTGCTCTACTCCCTGAAGTCCATCCAGCATGGTCAGCAGACCATGGGAGAGCTCTCCCGGGAGGGCTTCTCGAAGCTGGGGAGAGCCAGCCTCGATAGCGCGACGGAGCTCGAAGAGCTCGCCTACGTGCCGATCGTGACTCCCGAGGAACGCGCGAACTTCGAGCGCAGCGCTCGGCGAGATGGCCTGGAGGAGTTCCGCATTCACGACTCGAAGGGGCAGACCATCACCCGTGGCACGACTCACCCGCTGCTGTTCATCGAACCGACCCCGAAGGCCTCGCGCTTCGGCGAGGACCTCGCCAGCAACCCCGCCTTTCTGAAGGCGGCGAAGACCGCGACGGCGAGCGGCGAGGCCACGGCGCTACCCAGCGTCGCAGTGACCGACGAGTCAGGGACTCACACTCGAGGCACCTTGCTCGCGCCCATCTACGACCCCGACGGTGCCACCTTCGTGCGCGTCGGCCGCATGTACTCCATCAAGGGCCACGTCGTCGCCCGCTTCGACGTCAGCCAGCTGCTCGCAGACGCCCTGCCCGAGCAGCCATCGGACGTGGTGCTGCAGGTCGTGACTGGCGATGATCAGCGCTGGCTCGCAGGCGCCCCGGAGCTCGCCCCGGAGCAACCCGTGTTCAGCCGCGAGTTGAATTACCCCGGGGAAACCTGGGTGCTGCGCAGCACGCCGACGCCCGCGTACTTCGCGGCGCGACAGACGAAGCTGCCCTACGTCGGTGCGCTGGTTGCCTTCCTGGTGACCCTGCTCCTCGCCTTCCTCTACCGCCAGCAGCGCATGCAGAAGGCCAAGGTCGAGATCGAAGTCGAGCTCCGTACCCACGAGCTGAAGCAGCGCGCGCGCGACATGCGTCGCGTCCTCGACAACGTCGACAGCGGTCTGCTCACCATCGACTACGAGGGGCGAATGTCCCCGGAGGCGAGTCAGATCGTCGAACACTGGTTCGGACCGAGGGGCGACGACGACAGCGCCATCGCCTATCTCTCGCGCTTCGACGAGACGACCGCCGGCTTCCTCGAGATGGGTCTCGAGCAGCTGCGTGAGGACATCTTGCCTCTGGAGCTGAACATCGCTCAGCTGCCCTCGCAGTTCAGCGACGGGAAGCAGATCCTCCACGTCAGCTACCTGCCCTTCGAAGACGACGACGGCCACAAGCTCTTGCTGGTCATGAGCGACGTCACCCAGCGCATCGGCGCAGAGCACCAGCAGAAGCGCCAGCTCGAGGTGATCTCGATCTTCGAGCACATCGCGAAGGACCGCGAAGGCTTCGTCGAGTTCTTCAATGACGGCTCGCGCCTGGTGACGGCCATCGTCGAGGGCAGGATCGAGGACCGAATCGTGCTGGCTCGGGAGATCCACACCCTCAAGGGCAACTGCGGGATGGTCGGGCTCAAGTCGGTCGCCGAGCTGTGCCACCAGATCGAGACCCACTACGCGGACAGCGATCAGCCACCGACCGAGCTCTACGAGTCCCTGCAGGCCCGCTGGCGCGAAGTGACACGCGACCTGCATCAGTTCATTGGCGGCAACGACAGCGCTGGCGTCTGGCTCTCGGAGCAGGAGCTGCAGCGGGTGAAGGAAGCCGTGCGTCGGCGTCAGCCGCCCGAGGCGCTGTGCGCCATGCTCGACGACTTCCGCAACGCCCGGCTGGAGACGGAGTTCCAGCGCCTCGCTCAGCGCGCCAAGCAGCTCGCCAAGCAGCAGGGCAAGGGCAACATCGGCGTGGAAATCGAGCACAACGAGGTGCGCCTGCCTCATGCGCCCTTCAAGCGCTTCTGGGCGAACCTGGTGCACGTCATCCGCAACGCCGTCGATCACGGACTCGAGTCGGCGGACGAAGCCAGCGAGCGACCCAGGCTGCGCTTCGCGGCGAGCGCCTACTCCAACGAGGTGGTGGTCGAGGTCGCCGACAATGGTCGGGGGATTGATTGGGGGAGATTGCGCTCCAAGGCCGAGAAGCAGGGCGTCTCCGTCAAGCAAGACGAGGACCTGCTGTTCCTGGATGGCCTGAGCTCGAAGGACGAGGTCAGCGCGATCTCGGGGCGCGGCGTCGGCATGGCCGCGGTGAAATCCGCGGTGGAGGAGCTGGGCGGCGGCGTCGAGGTCGAGACCGAGCTGGGGAAGGGCACCACGTTCCGCTTCCACTTCCCGACGCAAGCGCGCCCCCGTGACTCCCGCCTTCCGCCTCGAGCCGCCTGATCCCTCAGGGCTCGAGGGTGCTGCGCTCGCTGGCAGCAGCCTCGACGTCCGCGCGTCGATAGTGCAGCGGCTCGAACTGGCCCTCGACCCATTTTTCCGTAGGGAACCTGTCGCCGGCAGGCCAGTTGTAGGTCGCGCTGGGGGTCCCGTCATCGTCGAAGCCGATCACCAGGCGGTAGACGGCGCCCGCGGTCGACACACACTGGGCGTCGATGCCGCCATCGGTGAGGCAGCGGCTCTGAGCGACGTTCAAGCTGGAGTCAGCCCCATCCGTCGCTAGGAGCTCGGTCTCGAAGTCCGGGCTCTTGAACGAGGAGCGATGAATGTCGCCCCAGGTGATGCTGGCGAGCCCCAGGTCCTGACGCAGGGTCGCCAGGTGCGCGAGGGCATCCTGCAGCGCGCCCACGAGCTGCTGCTTCCCGTTGCCTCCGAGCAGACCCTCGATGCCCTTGGTGTGGGCCAGGAAGGCGAACTTCGTCATGGTCACTGGCTGCGCCTCGTCGATGCCGCCAAACAGCAGCCCCATCGGCTCGGCGAGGGTCCGTCGCTCGAGAGCCGCGAGCCAGATGCGGAACAGCGCCGCCGAAGCGGAGTCTCGCGTCATGCGGTGGTCCCAGGCCTGGAGCTCGGCGTTGGCCTGGCTCAGCATTGGATCCCCACGGAACTCTTCCAGGCTGGCGTCCGTGTCGATCGCGCCGACCGCCTGGTCCAGCACCGGCAAGAGCCCGTCCGCCAGGCTGGAGGCAGAGCTCATCTGGAGCCGCTGGTTGGCCTCTCGGCTCACCCCCTCACCCCCGACCAGGTCGCCAAGCTCGCGCGTGATGCGCTCGGCGCGGAACCCAGGCGAGAAGAAGCTGCCGTAGTAGAAGTCGTCGTTCAGAGGATCGTTGTCGGCGGTGTGACCCCAGGGGTCGTTGTTCGCCGTCACGATGAACTGCCGTGTCTCGTCGAGTCTCGGCAGGTGCGCCTCGTCGAGGTACTTCCCCGTCCACAGGTTGCGGGAGACGGAGCCGTCGAGCACCTGGTTCGCAGCTGGACGATCGGCGACATCCCCGCGATCCGGGACCAGGCCGTTCACGCGCAGTCGGATGCCGTCGGCGCTCGCGGCCATCCAGTTCTGCATGCCGGTGCGCTGCTCCTTCACGGCGCTCTCGAACTCGTCCAGGTTGCGCGCCCGGTCGAAGTCGAAGAAGCCGCCGAGCTCCGTGGTGCCGGTGAAGCCGGGCCACCCGAGCAGCAGCTGACCACCGCTGATCAGCACCCGCGGCACCGGCAGGACAGCGTCGGGCAAGAACACGCCCTTGCCCGGGATCTTCGACACCTCGAGCGTCTCCTCCCGGAAAGCGCCGTCGGCCTGGCGCACCTGGATGCGCTCGGTGCGGGTCTCGACAGCGAGCTGTTCGTCCCCGAGCGTCGCCAGCCCGTCGCTGACCTGGACCGACCAGATGTCCTGGGCATCCGCGAAGTTCGTCGTCGCCCCCCAGGCGATGTGGCGGTTGTGCCCCACCTGGACGCCGGGCACGCCGACGAAGGAGTAGCCAATCGCGTCGAAGCTACCGCCCGCGTCCGCCGAGTTGATGTGCGTGAGGTGCATCGCGTTCGGACCGCGCAGCGAGGCGTGGGAGTCATTGGCGAAGTAGGGTCGCCCGGTGTCCGTCGCGTCGCCCCGCACGACCCAGCCGTTGGAGCCCTCGCCGACGCCATGCAACGTCTGCAGACGCTCGATGCCGCGCAGCATGTCTCGCAGCTCTTGCGGCTCGAGCTTCAGCTTCGGCTCGGCCCTCGTTGTTTTTTCATGCGGCAACAGTGCGGTGGTCTTGTTCTCCGGGTTCATGTAGAAGGTGCGACCACCGGGCTCGAACACGGGCAACGAATCGCCGACGTCGGTGATCTTGTGCAGCAGCGTGTTCAGGATGTCGAAGGAGAGCGTGCTCGAGAAGCCGAACTGGATGCGCACTCCGATCGAGAGCACATCGGCTGGCGTCCAGTGCTCGAGCACGCCCGTGCCGCCATACTTCGCGAGCTCGGACGGCGCCTCCGCCTTGCCCACCTGGATCTCGTCGATGCGGCGGTTCACCCCGGCGACGAATGCCACCGTGAAGTTGTGCTCCTCGGGACGCTCGGCTCGCATCATCTGCGCCGACTCGGCACCAAAGCGCGCGAACTCGAAGACGCGCGCCTGCTGATCGGTCTCGAGGCCCTCCTCCCCGAGCATTTCCGCGAGGCGTCCAATGGACGAGCGACGATTGACCTCCATCTGAAACAGTCGATCGCTCGCCTGCTGGTAGCCCATGGCGTAGAACAGATCGAGGTCGCTCCGCGCGTAGAGGTGGGGTGCGCCGTTGTCGTCGATCACGCGCTCGACGGCCTGGGTGAGGGTGTAGTCATCGATGGGCTTCTCGGCGCCGCTCTCGATGGGCTCGTCGCTGCCGCAGCCAACGCTCAGGGAGCACGCCAGGAGCGCCCCCAGGACCGACGCACAACTACTACGCGGAAACACATTCATCGATCTCGCTCCTCGGACGTCACGCCCTGCTCCAGCAAGGCAAAGCTCGCCTCGCCCATGCGTTGCAGATCCTCTTCACCCTTCCCCTCGAACCACTCGCCCAGCGTCGCGCGCACCGCGCCGATCAGCGCGTGCGCCATGACCCGCGCCTCGAAGGCGCGGAGGCCTGGCTGCGAGCCCACGGGCTCGCTCAGCGCGCGCTGCAGGACGCCGATCCACTCCCGGTCCTGACGCAGCTCGTAAGCCGTCAGGGTGTCCGATGCCTGGACCAGGTCCCACGTTCGCCACTCAATTTCCGCACGGCTTTGGTAGTCCGTGGCCACGGAGAGCAAGGCGTCGCGCACGCGGCGGAAGGGCGTCTCGCCCGGCGCCTTGGCCAGCGCGTCGGCGAAGGCCTCGAGCCGCGCGGCGTGGCGGGGAAACACCACCGCGGCCTTCACCGGGTAGTAGCGGTAGAAGGTGCGAGGCGACACCTCGGCGCGCTCGGCGATCTCCTCCGCGGTGACCCCTTCGAAGCCACGCTCGAAGAACAGCACCATCGCGATGCGGTGCAGGTCATCGGCGGTCTGCTGCTTCTTGCGCTCTCGGAGGCCGCTCATGGCCCGAGTCTCCGATTTTGACAGTCACTGTCAATTGGCGGCTTCTGTCATTTTACTCCAGTCGCTTGATCTCGGAGAGCCTTCACTTAATATGG
>JAGQIY010000384.1 GCA_020430865.1 Myxococcales bacterium | reverse complement strand
GCCGCGGGTCACCGCCGGCCCCGCTCGAGGAAGTCGATCACTGACTCCGCGTCCACGTAGACCTTGCCGCCGGCCGGCTTCGTGGTGCGCAGGCTGCCCTTGCGGATCCAGTTGTGGATCGTCTTCGGCGTGACCCCCATGACCGCGGCGGTCAGGGCGATCGACGGGATGGGGCCGAGCTGCTTCCGGACGGCCTGCGCCAGCGCGGAACCCCGGCCGTTGCTGGTCGCCGAGCCGCGCGCGAGCTTGGGCGCCGAAGGCGCCGAAGGCGGAACGGTCGCCGGAGCGACACTGGCCATCCCGGCGGCGAGCACCCGGGGGTCGAGGTTGGCGGCGCGCTCAAGCGTAGCCCGAAGCGTCAGGAGTTCCCCTGCCATTGCCTGCACGTCGGGCTCCGGGTGCGGTGGCGACAGAGTCAACCCGGCAAACCGCCGAAGTAGGTCGTTCGACAGAGTCACAGCGGCACCACCGAAAGGCTTCCGTCGTAAGCCCCATTCACCATCCGCCACTCCGTCCGCAGACCGCGGCGCTCAAGCGCGGATCCGAGCAGGTGATCCCAGCACCCCGCGTGAATGCGCGAGCGATCCGCAGCGCTGACCACACTGCCGGCAGCAAGGGTCTCGCCAAGGTGCATCGCCAGGTCCGCAGCGGTCGTTGTCTTCGCCATGCCCCGAACCTAATCCCGGTCGCGGGACGCGTCAAGCTGATTCGACCGGGCACCACGGCGCCTTGACACGGCGTGGGCCCGGGGTTACCGTCCGGGTATGGAAGCCGACCAGCGTTCGTTCGCCGCGTGGTTGAGGGCACAGCGTGCCTCGCTCCGCGTTCTCCAGGAAGATGCGGCCAAGGAGTTCGGGGTCTCGCGAGCCACGCTGAGCGCGTGGGAGAACGGCGAGCAGCTCCCGAGCCGCATCGAGTACCTCGTGAAGATCGCGGCGTGGGCGGAGGTCGACCCGATCGACGTCTTCGTGCTCTGCGCCGAGGACTCGGGTCGCATGACTGCCGCTCGCGAGGCGTCGTGAGATGCAGGTGTTCCGGAAGGTGTCCCCGCTCATGTGGACGCGCGGGTCCGGGAAACGTCTCCGCGGTGACCCCGTCGCTCAGGTCCTGGCGCTCTACCTCGTGACCGGCGTGGAGTCGGAGCCGACCGGCCTCTACCACGTGACCATCGGCTCCATCGCCGCGCACACCGGAGCCCCTTCGGAGGACCTTCGGAGGGCCTTCGGGGTGCTGCACAAGGTGGGCTTCGCGTCCTATGACGAGGACTGTGAGCTGGTGTGGGTGCCGAACATGCTTGAGATCCAGGTGGGCGCGGCGCTCAAGCCGGGGGACAAGCGGGGAACCCACGTGCGCAAGTGGCTGGAATCGCAGCCGTATCGCCCGTTCGTTGCCGAGTTCTACGAGCGGTATGGCGAGGCGTACTCGATGCCCCTTCCAAGGTCCTTGCAAGGGGCTCCGAAGCCCCATCGAAGCATGGAGAGTGAGAAGGAGATGGAGAGAGAGAGCGAGAGTGAGACTGTTGCGAGGGGGTCTGCGCCCCCCCGCGCCCGAGTTGTTTCCGGATCGGAAAGTACTAAGGCGGCCCTCGTCCTCGCGTCCCCGTCGAAGCCCGCCAAGGCTCAGCGGAAGCCCAAGGACCCGGCTCCGACGACCGCGGTTTGGGAGGCGTACGCGTTCGCCTTCGAGCAGCGCTACGGCGAGCGCCCGGTCAGGAACGCGAAGATCAACGGGCAGCTCTCGCAGCTCGTGGCTCAGATCGGCGCCGAGGACGCGCCGCACGTCGCCCGCTGGTACCTGGCCAACGGTGACCGCTGGTACGTGACC
Source organism: Myxococcales bacterium (assembly GCA_020430865.1). Next base: position 753 of record JAGQIY010000384.1, on the reverse strand, counting down.
CGGATGCACCCGGTCGCGTTCCTGGTCGCGGACTGCCAGAAGCTCCGGGCCGAGTGGCTGCGCGGGAGGCCGGTGACCGACGGTGACGCTCGAGCCGCCGCGCTCGGGCAGGAGATGCGGGCACAGGTGGACCGCGTCGAAGAGATCCTCGAAGGCATGGGAGTGAAGTCGCGATGAAGCTCAGCCAACGAATCCGAGCCGCTGCCGAGATCGCCGGCCGGCCACTGTCCGACCACGCAATCGCGCTCTTCGTCTCGTCGCTCGCCGGCTACGACGAGGCGGACGTGGTCCCTGCGCTCGAGCGAGTGGTGAACGAGGGCATGCGCCTAACGCCGGGCGCGGTCATCTCGCAGATCCCCGGATGCCACGTGAGCGCCGAGGAAGCGTGGAGCATCGCGGAAGCGGCCTACGACGAGCGCAACACGTTCGTGTGGACGTCAGCCATCGCGCGCTCGTTCGGCCAGGTCCGGCACATGTCGGACCGTGTGGCGGCGCGCATGGCCTTCCGCGAGATCTACCGGCGCGAGCTCGCCAGCGAGCCGCCCGGGAAGCCTAGGTGGAACGTGAGCCTCGGGCACGACGTGGAGGGGCGCCGTCTGCCGCTCCTCGACGCGCACGAGATGGGTCGGCTGTCGGACCTGGACGTCCGGCGGCTGCTCCCGGCTCCAGAGGCGGCGCCCAAGGCGCTCCCGCGCTCGGAGCCGGCCGAGGACCCGTCGGGCATCGGCGGGGCTCTGGCGTGGCTCCATGCGG
>JAGQIY010000383.1 GCA_020430865.1 Myxococcales bacterium | reverse complement strand
GGCCAGCGCCGCCGCCGGATCACCGAAGACCTTCTCGGGGAAGTCAGGCTTGACGAACCAGTTGATGGCGGTGAGCACCCCCTGAGCCACCGTCGAGTTGGAGACCAGTGCGTGACCGGCGACATGGCTCTTGTCAGGGATGCTCTCGACCGCGTCGGCGATCAGCTTGCGGTGCATGGGCTTCGGCAAGGGGATGTCGTAGCAGACGTCCAACACGACGATGTCGTTCTCGCGGGTGAGCGCACCCATGCGTCGGATCCCTTCAGCGAAGTCTCGTGCGTCGACGTCGCTGAACCCACCGGTCACACACGTCCAGAAGCACGCTCCGACTCGTCCCGAATATAGCGCCACGCGATTGCCCCGCGGTCCAATCTACACGCTAGTCGGGCTGCCGATCCAGGTCGATGCGCTTGATGGCATCCAGCTGCTTGCTCAGGCTCTCGATCTGGGCTTCTTGTTGTTTGAGCTTCAGCTTGAGTCCCTCGATCTCCTTGACCATCGTCGCGCGCTCGGAGCTGGCGTCGGTGTTCGCCTCCCGGTAGGCGACGAGCCGTTCTCGTGTGCGCTTCAGCTGGCGTCTGTAGGCGCCCAGGACGTACTCCAGTCGGGCCACGCGTACGGAGTCGTCGCGCTCGGCTTGCTCGGCTCTCCGGGCGCGCTTGAGCCGAGTGAGCGCGATGCGCGCGCTCTGGGCACTCTCCGAGTCCGGGTACTGCTCGATCAACTGGCGCAGGATCAGCTCCGCGCGCGCGTCGGCCTCCGCGCTCGACTGCGTCAAGTAGGCGAGGCCCAGTCGCAGCATCGCGCCGCTCCGATCCGGGCGCTGAACGGGCTCGCTCAGCTGCACGTGGTAGGCGACGACAGCGCGTGCGTAGTCACCGCGCCGGTAGTAGTCGTCGCCGGCCCAGTGCGCTTGCTGGTTGCTCGCGGAGCACCCGCTCGAGAACCAGCCGAGCAGTACCAGAGCTACCCAGCCGCGCCGAAGGCTTCTCCAGGGCGCGTTCATGCGGCGCTTCCTGAGGGTAGCTCGGAGCGCGTGAGCAGGGGCCGAGGAGCGGACTGCTCGATTTGCTGACTCAGGCAAGGCAAGAGCACCGAGAACGAGGCGCCCGGCGTGGCGTTGCTCGCCCAGATCGCTCCCTGGTGCGCCGCGACGATTTCTCGACAAATGGCCAGACCGAGGCCCACGCCGCGCTTGCTCTGAGTTCCGTCGACGCGCACGTCGCCCTGGAAGAAGTCGTCGAACACCTGGCCGAGCGCTGCTTGTGGAATGCCCGGTCCGGTGTCTCGGACGCACAGCAGCGCGTAGCGTGGCGCGCGGTCGCTCGGAGTGAGCCAGCTCTGCGGTGCCTCGGGAGCGTCGTCCTGGGTCGCGAGCCTCAAGGAGACTCGAATCGACCCACCGCGAGGCGTGAACTTCAGGGCGTTGTCCAGCAGGTTGCTGGTGAGTTGCAGCAGCCGCGTGCCGTCACAGGGCAAGAGCAGGGGACCCGGACTCTCGAGCTCCAGCTCCACCTCGCGTTCGTTGGCCCGTGCGTCGAACTCACCGAGGGTGCGCCGGACGAGGGCGTCGAGGTCGTTGGTCTCGAGCTGGTAGCGGATCCCCGCCTCGAGGCGTGCCAGGTCGAGCAGGTCCGTGAGCATGTCCGACAGGCGGTCGGCTGCCTGGCCGTTGAGGCTGAGCAGGCGCTCTTGTTCGTTGGTCAATTCCCCGGGGATGCGATCCAAGATGAGGCGGTTGGTCTCCTGGATCGACACCAGCGGTGTCTTCAGGTCGTGGGAGACCTGAGCGAGCAGCTTCGAGCGCTTGCGCGTCAGCTCCAAGAGGTCCGCGACCATGCGGTTGAAGGCGTGCGAGAGCTCGACCAGCTCGTCGCTGCCCTGAGGTTCCACCCGGCGATCGAAGCGACCCAGGCTCACCTCACGGGTGGCGGAACTCAGGTGCTTGATCGGCTTCTGGATCCCTCGCAGGGTGATCCAGAAGCCGAGCGCGGTGAGCGAGAGCGCCAGCGCCGCGACGCCCCAGGCGAGGCGCTCGGTGCGCTTTGCGGTGTCCAGCGCGCGCTGGGCGCGGTCCCGGACGCCGGAGTGGGCGGCGTCCAAGATGGCGTGCCCAGCGTCGTGTAGATCCTCCACGGAGGAGGAGAAGCGCCGCAGATCATCGCTCGACTCGCCGGGGGCCGGCAGCGCGGGGAGCTCGCTCCAGCGCAGCTCGAAGCGCCCGAGCGCCTCGCGTTCGCTCGGGAGCAGGGTCAACGCGCCGAGGGCGCCCAGGTCGCTCGC
>JAGQIY010000382.1 GCA_020430865.1 Myxococcales bacterium | reverse complement strand
GTGGTCGCCTCCCAGTTCTTGAAGCCACGCTCCGGAGGCTTCTTCAGATGAAGCTTCTTGTTCTTCTTGGCGTTCGCCGCTGCCTTCGCCTTGATTCGCAGGTTCTCGATCACGTGCTCTGGGGCCTGCACGACGACGCTGCCCTGAGTGTCGAAACCACGCCGGCCCGCGCGTCCCGCGATCTGCTGGAAGTCGCGCACGCTGAGCAGCGTCGTGTTCTCCCCGTCGTACTTGCAGAGCTGGGTGAAGAGCACTGTGCGCAGCGGAATGTTGATACCAACGCCAAGCGTGTCGGTGCCGCAGATCAACTTCAAGTAGCCACGTTGCGCCAGGCGCTCCACGAGGCGGCGGTACTTGGGCAACATGCCAGCATGGTGCACACCTATTCCGTGCGGAATGAATCGACCCAGCTCTCGACCAAACGGACTATCGAAACGAAATCCCTTGAGCTCCAGCTTGAGCTCGGCCTTTTGCTCCTTGCTGAGGAAGTCGAGGCTCATCAGGGCCTGCGCTTGTTCGCTCGCGGCGCGCTGCGAGAAATGCACGATATACACCGGAACCTTGTCCTGGTTAAGCAGCTCGCCGATGGTCTCGGTGAGCGGCTTCTCGGTGTAGGTGAAGTCCAGGGGCACGGGGCGCTCCGTGGTGCGCACCAGCGCGCTCTCGCGCCCGGTCAGATCCTCGAGGATCCTCACGAAGCGCTCGGGCTCCGCCAGCGTGGCGCTCATCAGCAGAAAGCGCGCTCGGCTCAGCGTCAGCAGCGGAACCTGCCAGGCGACCCCGCGATCGCGATCGCCATAGTAGTGGAACTCGTCCATGACCACGCACTGGACGTCGGTATCCGCGCCTTGGCGCAGCGCCATGTTCGAGAGGATCTCCGCGGTGCAACAGATCAGCGGGGCGTCGTGGTTGATGCTCGCGTCGCCGGTGAGCATGCCCACCCGGTCTGGTCCGAAGAGACGGCAGAGGTCGAAGAACTTCTCACTCACCAGAGCCTTGATTGGCGCGGTGAAGAACGCGCGCTCACCTCTCGCGATGGCGTCGAAGCAAGCGGCCAAGGCGACCAACGACTTGCCGGATCCCGTGGGGGTGTTGAGCACCACGTTCTTCCCAGCAAACAGCTCGAGCACCGCCTCCTCTTGTGCCGGATACAGGCTCAGCCCCGCCTCCTCGACGTAGCTGAGGAAGGCCTCGAGCAGACTGTCGGGATCCGCATCGACCGCCGCCAGGCGCTTCTCCAGGGGGCCGAGCTCACGCTCGAGTGAGGCACTCATGGGCGACTGCTCGTGACACCGTTCCCCAACGACTTCAAGCCTCGTCGTCTGGTCTGAACGGCCACAAAACGAGCGCGCCCGAGTTGCTACTCGGGCGCTGCTCGAAGGAGTCGTTGGCGGCTCTAGCTCGTTGTCGCGCGGATACGGCAACGGCGATTCACGCCGGACGCTCGATTCGATTCGCTACTCTTCGTCGAGCACTGGCTGGGGGCCAGGGACGATGTGAGCGATGTCTGGGTCGACGCCCGGCGGGACCTCGGAGTCCGTGGTGACGGCCGCGTCTTGGCGTCTCTGTTCACGGCGCAGCGCCTTCTCACGCTTACGCTCGGCTTTTTCCCGTTCACGTTGACGTTTTGCAAAGGTGTTCTTTGTGCGCAAGTTACCTCCTTGTGTTGGAACCTTCGGGCCCGGCGCCAGGGGCGCGGAAGTCGCGGTTCAGAGCGAATCGCAACTCAGGCCGCAATACGGCACGGCCAATGCGGCTCAGGGCCCGGAAAAGCAGCGCACGCCAGGGTGCTACGGCGCTACCGGCTCGGATGTTCGGCATACCACAGTCTCCCCCGCTGGCCCGCGAAAAGTGCTCCGCGCGGATCAGCAAAGGCCAATTACAGCTGGTTCGTGCCTCCTTGGAGCCTTCATTCCAGGTCGGCTCCACGCCAGAAGAGCGTGATAGGCTCCATCGGTGAAGACACGCGCGCGTCGGTTATCCGAGTCCAGGGGTCTCGCAGGCGCCGCCCTGATCGTCCTGCTCACCAGCGGATGCGGCGCTGACGACCCCCAGAGCGGGGCTGGCGCGGGGGGCACGACCGGGGGCAGCGCAGACGGAGGCGCAGGTGACGGCGGCGGCGGCGCGAGCGGGAGAACTGGAAGCGGAGGCGCCGGGGGGAGCGCGCCGGGCGGCGCTGGAGGCGGGGCTGGCAGCGCTGACTCCAGCTTCACCCGCTACGACCCGACGCTCCAGCTCTCGCCCGTCAGCGAGAGCGTGCTCGCCGCCGCGCGAGTCATCGCTCAGAACGACCCCAGCGCCAAGAGCGACGTGTTCATGAAGGTCGGGGCGTCGGGCACGGTGAGCAAGAGCTTCATGTATTGCTTCGCGGGCGACGCTCAACCGAATTACCGCGTCGAAGGCGCCGACGAGCTCCTGCCGAGCGTGGAGTATTTCCGCGCGGGGGACGCCGCGGGGGACACGCCTTTCGATCGTCCGACGCTGGCGGCGGTCAGCGGGCGCAGCGCGGGCTGGGTGATCGGTGGCTCTCCCTCACCCCTGGAGCAAGAGCAGGCCACGCTGCACCCAAGGTTTGCCTACGTCAACTACGGAACGAACGACATGGGTCTGGGAGCGACCCACTTGAGCGCGCTGTTTCCCTTCTACCGCAACATGTCCGACCTGCTCGACCAGCTGGCGAGCAAGGGCGTGATCAGCATTCTCTCAGGCCTGAATCCACGCGGAGACAGCGACAGCGCCGCGCTCTGGGTCCCAACCTACGACGCCGTGACGCGAGGTCTCGCGGAGGCGAGGCAGTTGCCTTACCTTAGCCTGTACCTGGCCAGCAGGGATCTGCCTGGACAGGGCCTGCTGGGCGACGGCATCCACGGCAACGCGTACAGCGACGGTGGCTCTCAACCCTGCGTGTTCACGACGGCCGGGCTCGAGTACAACTACAACGTCCGCAACCTGCTCAGCATGCGGCTCTTGGATCGCCTGAAGCGAGGCGTGGTGGATGAGGAGTCCGCCCAGGATGCTTCGGACGCGGGCTACACTGGCAGCGGCACCGCGGAGGATCCCATCCTCATCGATCGCTTGCCCTTCACCCACGCTGGGGATACGCGCCTCGGTGAACGCGTCCTCGACACCTACCCTGGTTGCGCTGCCAGCCAGGATGAATCGGGCCCCGAGATCTACTACCGGCTCGACCTCACGGAGCAGACCTCCCTCAGGCTGCTGGTCTTGGATCGTGACGGTGTCGACGTCGATCTCCACCTGCTGAGCGCCCCGTCGGGCGAAGGCTGCCTGCAGCGCAGCGACCGCGCGCTTCAGCTGACCCTCGGCCCTGGCAGCTACCTGGTCTCGGCAGACAGCTTCGTGACCTCGGGCTCGGAGCAGGCAGGCGACTACCTGTTCGTCGCGCTGCGCTGCGAGGCTGGCGATCCGGACTGCTAGGGGCGCCGGGGGCCATTCCCACGTGGGATTGCCAGGCTCGGGTTCAGAAACCTAACCAAGTTCAGATTCTTAACGGGCTGTTGGTACAGGAACTGAACCGTCAGAGCCCTTGGCGCGCGGCGTCAAGGTGGGGAAGACCCAGGAAATAGCGGAACTCGCGGCACCGGGTGAACGCGCAACCACCATGGCATGAAGCCTGCTCCAGGCGGAGGCATGAAGGCTCGCACGCTCCTCGCCGCTGTCACCGCCGCCGCCAGCTTCTTCGCGACCCTTGCCGTGAGCAGCGAAGCGGACGCGACCACCTACAGCGTCTACCTCCATGGACGGAACACGGACGGAACGCCCTCGGGCTGGGGCTACTGGGGCGGCACCCGGCCGGGCATCAACCCAGTCGTCATCAACTACGACGGACGGGCCCACATCTCCACGGCCAATCCAACCGTCCGAGCAGGCCTGAACACCTACTGCAGCGGCGACAACTACTGCTACGTCGCGGCTCACAGCGCTGGCTGCGCCCACTTGCAGTACGCCATCGACAAGTACGGTCCCTACAACATCATCTGGGCGGACGGCGCCGGCTGCGCCTCGGGTGGTACGGAGCTCTCCGACGATTGGTCTTGGACCCAGGGAGACGATCTCGCCGCAGACCTCAAGACCGGCACCGTGCGCTCGATGTACAACCACAACAACATGCGCGGCGTGTGGTTCTACCTCTTCGGAGGCGCGAAGGGCGGTGCCGCAGCGATGCTGATCACGGGTCAGGACGACGGCGCGGTCGGCTATGCTTCCTCGCTGGGCCGCAGCAAGACGGGCGACTTCTGCAACCCCGGCGACAGCTGGTGGCTCGACCGGTGTGATGAGGTCGGCATGGGGACGAGCACCGGTGACCGCTACAGCTACCACTATGTCTACTACCGCGACAGCAGCGAGAACAAGGACCACTACGTTGGTAGCGGTTCCGGGGGGATTCCATCGCCGATGTTCTCGGATATGGGCGCCTACGCCGACTGAGTTCGCCACGACCGACGGGCACCACCGCACATGAACAGCGAGCGTGCCTCGGGACCCTTGCGGTTCTGGCTGCTCGTCGTCGCCGGGATCTCGTTCTTGGGGTTAGGCGTGCTGTGGCTGCGCCCGGGCGCCAGACCCG
>JAGQIY010000381.1 GCA_020430865.1 Myxococcales bacterium | reverse complement strand
GAGGAGCGGAACGACAGGGCCGCCCGCCGGAGCAAGAAGATCGGCCGCGAGAGCGATTGAATTTCCCGTTCGCGGGCCCTAAGCATGGCTCCTCCTCGGCTCAGCCCGAGCATGCCGAGCGCGGCGAACCGATCCGGCAGCGGCTGGCTCCAACCGCCGACAGTCACCTGCACCATTCGATAGGACGACCTCATGAGCGAAGCAGCCACTCACAACGTGATCATCATCGGCTCCGGCCCGGCAGGGCTGACCGCGGCCATCTACGCCGCGCGCGCGAACCTCAAGCCGCTGTGCGTCGAGGGCTTCAACGCCGGGGGGCTGATGCCCGGTGGGCAGCTGATGTTCACCACGGACGTGGAGAACTACCCCGGGTATCCCCAGGGAGTCAGCGGACAGAAGATGATGGCCGACTTTCGTGAGCAGGCGGAGCGCCAGGGCACCGAGTTCATCACCAACGACGTGACCGAGGTCGATCTCTCCGCGCGACCGTTCAAGGTCTACGTGGGGGAGGAGCGCGAGCTGCACCTGGCGAAGGCGCTGATCATCTCGACCGGAGCGCGCGCGAACTACCTCGGGCTCGAGAGCGAAGAGAAGCTGAAAAACAAGGGCGTGAGCGCCTGCGCGGTGTGCGATGGCGCGCTGTTCCGTGACCACGACGTCGTCGTCGTCGGTGGTGGCGACACCGCGATGGAAGAGGCGCACTACCTCGCGGGTCTGTGCAAGAGCGTGACCCTGATCCATCGCCGGGATGAGTTCCGCGCTTCGAAGACCATGCAAGAGCGCGTCGTCAACCACCCCAAGATCAAGATCCTGTACAGCCACGTCGTGACCGAGGTGCTGGGAGTCGATGCGGACGCGGTCAGCGGAGTGCGCGTGAAGAACCTCAAGACCGACGAGCTGAGCGACGTCCCCGCCAAGGCGATGTTCGTCGCCATCGGGCACACGCCGCTCACGGATCTGTTCAAGGACAAGCTCGAGTCTCACCCGAACGGCTACCTGAAGGTCACTCCCGGCTCCACGAGGACGAGCCTGGAAGGCGTCTTCGCCGCGGGCGACGTGGCCGACTGGACCTATCGTCAGGCGGTGACCGCGGCCGGCACCGGCTGCATGGCAGCCCTGGATGCCGAGCGCTGGCTCAGCGCACAAGACGACCACTGAGTCGACGCCTCCCGTCGCTTGCACGTCCGCGGTGCGCGAGTTGTTTCCGCAAGGGAGCGCTATCGCGGGTTACGGTCGCTATGACTGGGCTTCGTCGCGGGATCCGGCGTCTCTCGCCGTCCAGGCGACCGCGACGGCCACCGGGTAGGCGAGGAGGATGCCGGTGAAGAGCCGCACCAGGCTGTTCGGCGGGCGCATGGACAGCGCTTCGGTCCAGACGTCGAGGATCATCGCCGCGGCCGCGAAGCCGACCCACAAGCGAAGCGGCCACACGCTGAGCTTTGGGCGCATGAACAGCGCGCCTAACCCCAACCCGAGGTAGATGCCCAGGCAGCGGTTGCAGACCGGGAGGAAACGCCCTAGCAGCTGAAAGGAACGCTCGGGCTCCCGGTGGCACTGATAGCTGAACCACGCGTCGAAGGGCACGCCGAGCCAGTGGAGCAGCGGAACGTCGCTGACGGCCCAGACCCAGAGCGGCGAGAAGCCAATCACGATCAGCCCGCCGCGCGCCACCCAGTAGAGCAGCTCGTGTCGGCGGATCCCAGGCGGAGGCGCGGATGGGGACGTCACGACTGAGGTGAGCTGCCCGGCGGGTTCTTGAGGTGCGCCATCACGGACTTCAGATCGTCCCAGACCTCGCGCTTGGCGCGGGGATTGCGCAGCAGGTACGCCGGGTGAAATGTGGGCATCACGGGGACGCGGCCCTTGTAGAGGCGCCAGCGTCCGCGGATGCGGGTGATGCCGCCGGTGCTGCCGAGCAGTCCCTCCACCGCCGTGGCGCCGAGGGCCACGATCACGCGGGGCGAGACCAGGTCGAGCTGTTCCGCGAGGTAGTCCCGACAGGCGAGCATCTCGTCCGGCGCCGGCTTGCGGTTGTTCGGCGGCCGGCACTTGACGACGTTGCACACGTAGACGTCGTCGCGCTCGATGCCCATGGCGGCGATCATCTTGTCCAGGAGCTGGCCAGCCTTGCCCACGAAGGGCTCTCCCACGCGGTCCTCGTCGACGCCCGGCCCCTCGCCCACGAAGCACACGCCGCTCCGGCCCGTGCCGCGGGCGAACACGGTCTGGGTGCGCTGCTCGCACAGCCGGCAGTCCCGGCAAGGGGAGATGCGCTGGGCGAGGGTCTGCAGCGCCGCCTGGCGTTCAGCGAAATTTGGCAGCTCTCGCGGAGGCAGCGGGGCACGGGCGGCGGGCGCCTGGGCGCTCCCCCGGTCACGCTCCCAGGCGGCGCTCGGGGGCGGCGGGCTG
>JAGQIY010000380.1 GCA_020430865.1 Myxococcales bacterium | reverse complement strand
CTATCAGGGATCGTCGCTGGTGCTCACATCGGGGCACGGGGTCAGTCCGTTCCGCGGCACCAACATGGTCCGCCGAATCGACCCTACGGACGCTCGGGAGCGCTACGCGATCCGCGACTTCAACGGGGTGCGAATCGCAGCGGAAATCATCAAGGCGCGCCTCGCCAACGGGTGGTCGCTGGACTACGCGCTCGCTTCGGCGGCCGAGTCGGAGCCTCTCGAATCTCACAGAGCCAACGACCGTCGGCCTCCGTTTGCCATACGGCGCTCTGCTCTTTCGTTCGGCGATCGGGTCAGCCACTACTCGACCTTGCGTCACCGTCGAATCGACGGATCCATCGAGCAAGTGGCTCTCGACGAGACCTCGTTCTCCATGCCGTACCCCGAGACGCGGGAGGGTCGCTACCAGCGCGTGATGGTGATCCGAAACGACGGCGCCACGAGGTTCAGCGAACCCGGTGACTCAGGTAGCATGATCGTGGACTGGACAGGCGAGGTCGTTGGTACGGTTCTGGGGTCGAGCGACGGGGCGGACATTGCCTACGCGTTGCCGATCGCTGGTCTCCGGGGCCAGCTGGACGAATGGGCGACGGTGTTCTTCAAGGATGGAGAGTGATGGTGTTGAAGCGGCGGGGTTGGGCGAAGTGGCTTGCGTGGAGTTTCTTGCTGTTCACCGTGGCGTTTGCTCGGACAGCGGCGGCGACTGAGATCCAGTACACGCTCAGCGACATCATGGCCCAGAAGATCACGGGCGACTTCAGCGCTGTGCAAGATGTGGTTGGGACTGTAGCCAAAGCCAACGCGGGAGGCTGTCAGCTAACGTTCACGGGCCAGAACGAGATTTCGTGGACCAGAACAGACTGCCAGGCGCTGTTCGAGCGTGAGCCGCTGGTGGACCTGACATTCGCGGCCGCCAGCGGCTTCAAGACCACCATTGCGGTGGGCTCGACCATCACTCTGAAGCCGAAGATGGCGGCGGCGCCGCCACCGATTGTCGAGATCGACAAAGAGGCGCTCCGAGTGAAAACGCCGCCCGCTGGAACGAAGCCGTACGTCTACCGTTTCGTCGGGAAGGAGTTGACAAAGCTCACCGTCGATCCCAACAACGGGAGCTTCAACGTAACCGCCAAGGATCTCGGGCCCAACCTCAAGCTCTACGCGGAGTTCGACAAGGAAGGGACCGACTTGGCAGGCTTCGTTGCGCTCGACGTGACTGCGCTGGCCGCGCTGGAGCCAAAGGGGAACGAGAAACGGCCTCCGGCTGAGCCCGATGACACGGAGGACTTCTGCGTTCGGGAGCCGGGCGATCCCGAGTACGTCGTTTGCGCGGACTTGGTGCCCGAAACCGAGAACCGGACCATCGAGATGCTCGGACCAAAGGGGTTCGTCACGAGCCACGTGATGGTCCCGAACCGCGCTGTCATCGTGAAGGTCCGACATGAGGACACGCAGTCGCTCGAGATCAAGATCAAGGGCGACCGGGGTCTGGTGAAGCCAAGGCTCAATGACCAGGCGCGTGAGGCGAAGCCCACCAAGGAACTGACCGCCGTGGGCAAGAGTGAGGTCTCCCACCTCGTCACCACGCGTCGTTTCGGTCCTCGCCAGGTAGGCGAGGTGGACATCACCGTCGCGGCCAAGTGGAAGGCCCAAGACGGAACGGAGAAGAAGCGCGAAGAGCTAGTGGAGCTCATGGTCGAAGAAACCTACTTCGGGGCGCTGCGCATCGGTGTCGCGACGGTCCTGGGGGGCGCGACCGAGCAGTCGTTCGGCGTGCGGTCCATCAACGGCAGCAAGCAACCCGAGATCGTGCCAACCAGCACGGGCGACGCCGATTTCGAGCTCGTGTTGGGCTTCGCTCCCT
>JAGQIY010000379.1 GCA_020430865.1 Myxococcales bacterium | reverse complement strand
GTCTGTGTTCGTTTGGGGGTGAGGGAAGTTCCGGAAGCGCTGTTCCAGTTCGTCCATGAGCGTTGCGCGGGTCACCCGATGTTCGTCGAAGAGCTCCTGCGCGAGGCTCAAGAAGCAGGCGCCGTCGTCGTTGAGGACAAGCAGATCACCCGCCTGGATTTGGGTGGTGTGCTCAGCGTACCTCGACCCTTGCGCTCCCTGCTCGGCGACCGCATTCGGCGCCTGGACGATCCTGAGCGGGACTTGACCATCGCGACGGCCATCGTGAGTTCCCCCGCGGATACATCGGTCTTGAGCGCAATGCTCGACTGCAGCCTCGGGCACCTGAACCTGCTGGCTGAGCGCCTCGAGGCGGCGAAGTTGATGCTGCGAGACGGCCCGGTGGCGCTGTCGTTTCCGTCGCCGCTCCTGGCCGAGGTGATCCTGGCGAGCCTGGATGACGAGCAGCTGATTGAGCTGCACCACCGTGCCGCGAACGCCTACCAGATGATCCTGGGAGATCGGACTGAGCAAGAAGCGGCGCGCATCGCCTATCATCTGGCGGAAGCAGGCGAGCTGGATCGCGCGGCGGGGTTCTACGCGACGAGCGGCATGTATCAGCTGAACGCGCGGCGCCTCGAGTACGCCGTCGGCGACCTCGCGCGGGCGCTCGATCTCGCTGACTGGGACGCGCGGGGCGGCGAACAGCTCGCGGAGTGGGTACGCGCGTTGTCCCGAGCCATTCGTCACGTTCGCTCCGGCGAGGGTCTGGCGGAGCTCGTCTTGCGCCTCGCGGTTCGCCTGGAGCAGGACTCGGCGATGTCCATCGCGCTGCGCCTGGGTGCGGGCGTTGACCTCGCGTTGAGTCTTGGTGCCTTGCATCGCTACAAGGAGGCTCGCCAGCTCCTGAGCCGCGCCGCCCAGCTCGCTCAGCAAACCTCGCTGAGCAGCTCCGAGCGGCGCGCGCTGCTGGCCGCCGAGGCCGAGGTCTGCTTCCACCAGGGAGACTTCCGTGCGGCAATGGAATCGATCGAGCAGGCCAAGCAGCTCACGGGCGGCGACGACTTCGAGCGCCATCGTATGGAGCTCTCGTCCGCCCAGGCTCTCGCCGGCGCTGGAGAGCTAGACGCCGCGCAGCAGGCGCTGGATGCCGCGAGCGCCATTTTGCCCGCGGAGGATGACCCGGTGATGTTGTGCGAACGGGCGAAGGTGCGTGCGCTGATCCGCGCGTTCCAGCGCGACTGGGGTGGTTCCGCGCTCGCGGCGGAACAGGCGGCAGAGCTGGGGCGTGAAGCGGGCCTGAGCCACGAAGTTGCCGTCAACCTGCACAATCAGGGCGACTCACTGATGCGCCTTGGAGAGCTCCCGCGGGCCTACGCGGCGCTGCAGAAGTCGCTCGAGGTGGCTGAGGTGATCGGCTCCGACCGCATGGTGAACCTCAACCGCATCATGCTCGCCTATCTGGATGCGGCGAACGGCTCCAACGTCGCCCGCCGAGTGCTGGGAGAGCGCTTGGCAGCTGCAGAGGCGCAGCGTTGGACGTGGGACGCGATCACTGGCCGCTACCTCTTGGGCAAGCTGTTAGCCGAGCAAGGCGATGTGCTCGGAGCACGCCGTGAGCTCACCTTGGCGCGACGCTTGGCGGAAGACTCGAAGAACCGCCTACTCAGCGAAGACTGCCGGATGCAGCTCGAAGCGCTCGAGCCGTCTAGCCCGAGCTAAGGGGGCTGGGCGCGGCCGCGCGTGACGCGAAAAATCGACCGCCTCCGCGCCCACCGCCAGGAGTGCTGGCAGGGTGGGCGCGGGGCGTCTGCTGTCACGCGGATTTCGCCGGAGCCGGTCCGACGACACGGGCCAATTCAACCTTGGCTACCGTGGGCCCCCTGTCCTCTTCTGTCCAGATCGAGACGAGGGTGCCTCCACTGGGATACGTGGTGTCCACTCGGACAATCTTTCCCACTCTCCCATCGTCCAGCAGAACGCGGCGGCGGTCCGTCATGTACTGATGGATATGCCGTAGGTCTGCCATAGACGCTTCAATATAGGGGGCTTTGGCAAACCAGCTAGTTTTTGCTGAAGAATACTTCGGCGAGGCGCACCAGGGTTCTTTCAAGATGCCGGAATCATTGGACTAATGAGGTATCAGGGAACTCCGCAACATTTTGGGGTCAGGGCTTTCCCTATGGCTAACCTGGCGCCGTGAAGCGCTCTGATGGGTCGAGGGTTCGAGGTCGCGTTCGGGTCGATGGTCCGAAACAATGTTATTCCGGTAGGTTACAGGGCTTTCTTCGTGTGGTGCCCGAGCACCTGACCGGGTCGCTGCTCGGCCTGGCGCTGCTGTCGGGCGTAGGTTGTTCCCCCGCGGAAGTGATCGGCCACCGTGCTCCGGTGAGCAACGTACCAGCGTACTCTCAGCCGGCGCCGGTGCGTCACGCTTCCAGGCTTTGGGTGGAGCTGCGAGACGAGACCCCGAACACGCAGTGCATTCAAGCACTTCACAGGCAGCCCGTTTGTTTCCGGGAGGTACGAGACCGGATGGGTGAGCAACTGGTGAGACTGCTCAGCCCGAGCTTCCCCGACGTGAGGGTGCGCCAGCGCGGCGACGCGCTGGAACCAGGGGACTACCTGCTGCGCGTGCAGCTCCAGCTGAACGCGGTGGAGCCCGGTGCCGAGGTCGGATGGGGAACCGTCGCCCGCGGTCGCTGGCAGCTGGTGCGAGATGGCTTCAGTTTGACCCGGGAGCGCTTCAGCTCCCACAGCGAACCGCGCTTGACCTACGGGAGCGCGCTGGGTGTGGGCGCCGGGGAGGTCGTCGCCGCGGTGGCGACGCGCATTGCCGAGAGACTCGGGAGCCTCCCGGAGACCCGAGGCCAGTTTCCGGCGCCGGACTTGCCGGAAGTCGTCGTGGAGGCGCCCCGCTCGTTGCCGCGCGGCGCCGGGCAGGCACGGCAGAGCAGTCGCTGACGCTGCCCTTTGTCGCGCCTCACCCCCACACCCTGGGGAAACGCAACGAACGCAGGACGCCGACTCCATCCGGGAGCCGGCGTCGTCGCCTCCGCGGGCCTGCCTGGCTCACTCGCCGCTGGACGCGAGTTCTTGCTCGATGGCCTCGAGGTGCGCGTTGACCTGGGGGTCCTTCTGGCGCAGGGCCTCGACGCGGCGGACTGCGCTCATCACGGTGGTGTGATCGCGGTTGCCGAAGGAACGACCGAGCTCGGGGTAGCTGCAGCGCAGGCGCTGACGGCACAGGTACATCGCGACCTGGCGCGCGAAGGCGACGCTCTTGTGGCGATCCTTGCTGAGGAGCTCGGCGTTGGTGAGACGGAAGTGGTTGCAGACAGCGCGTTGGATGTCCTGCACGCTCACCGGCTCCTGGCGTCGCGGGGCGACGGCCGCGAGCTCACGGCTCGCGAACTCGTAGTCGATGGGGCGGCCGGTCAGCGATGACTTGGCGGCCAGGCGGATCAGCGCGCCTTCCAGCTCGCGCACGTTGCTCTGCACGTTCTGGGCGAGCAGCACCGCGACCTCGTCGGTGAGGGGGATGCCCTCGATCTGTGCCTTCTTGCGCACGATGGCCACCCGCGTCTCGAGGCGAGGGACCTGCACGTCGGCGACCAAACCTGACGTGAAGCGCGAGACCAAGCGCTCGGGCATGCGCTGCAGCTGCTGCGGATAGGTGTCGCTGGTTACGACGATCGGGCGGTCAGCCTCGTGGAGCGCGTTGAAGGTGTGGAAGAACTCTTCCTGCGTCTGCTCTCTTCCCGCGAGGAACTGAATGTCGTCGAGGAGTAGCAGGTCACATTCGCGCCGATAGCGATTGCGGAACTCGTCCATCTTCTGGTGCTGGAGCGCTTCGATGAACTCGTTGGTGAAGCGCTCCGCGGACACGTAGATCACGCGCGCGTTGGGCTTCTGATCCAGCAAGCGCTGGGCGATGGCGTGCACCAGGTGAGTCTTGCCTAGCCCCGTCCCGCCGCAGATGAACAGCGGGTTGTAGCGAGGGCCGTCGTCTCCAGCGGAGGACATCGCGGCGGCGTACGCGAGCTCGTTCGACGGACCGACGACGAAGTTCTCGAAGGTGTACTTCGGGTTGAGGACGTCCTTCAGTGATGCGCGCACAGGTTGGATCCGAGACGGCGAGGTCGAGCGAGAGGTGGCTGCGTCCGAGCGAGACGCGAGGTCTGGGCGAGAAGAGGGCGGCGGCGGCTCGCTAACTTGCAGGCGCCGAGGCCGAACTGCGGGGCGCATGGTTTTACCATCACACACCGGATTGTTCAGCTCGCTCGAGATCCGCCATTCCACTTGAGTGGGCTCACCACCAGGCTGCGGGACGGATGTGTCTCGCGCCCGGAGCTCGTCGATGGTGTTGACGAGGCTCGGGAGGAAGTGGGTCTTGACCCAGTCACGCACGAACTCGTCGCGCGCGGTGAGTTCGAGCCGACCGGGTTCGAGCTTATCGAACTGGATGGAAGAGAACCATTGCTCGAAGGACGCAGGAGACGCCTTCCGAGTGCGTTCGAGGGCAGCGGTCCAGATATCGAGGTTTGAGCTAGTCATCCTGCTTCAGATCAAGGGTCGGTGATGCGGGTGCTGGCTTGCGGGAGATCCAGGGATCAGCCCACGCTGAAGCCCCCACAGTTTGTCCACAGCCTGTGGAGAGGCGGTCGTGAACAAGCGCGGGGTGCTTGGAGTTCGAACCGCTGAGGGTCCTGAACTGGCTGAAGTACGGAGCGCGTCGCGGAGACGCGGAGGGTCAAGGGCAAGCTTGGAGTCTCGGGTGCGAGGTAGCAGAGAGAGCTTGGAGAGTGTGGAGGGCTCTGGGCTTGGCTATTTCGTTGCGTTCGTTGCTGCTGCTTGGATTCGGGGAGGTGGGCGAGGCAGCCTTCGCGGTTTCGAGACGACGAGGCCCGAGACGCGAACGACGGCGGTCGTTGGTCTTGCTGGTCTCCACGCGGGCGCATGAAGTGTCGTGTTGCGACGACCGAAGGCGGGTCGTCGAAACGACCAGCCGCAGCGTCTCGACGGGTGATCTCCCACCCGCCACCGATCCCCCCCTTAGCTACTTACGGTTCCTGTCTTGATGCCGGTGTTCGTGTGGCCCGTCTGATTGTCCGTGTACCTGTGCATGAGGCGGTTGCTGTCGAGTCTGGAGTCGAGTTGCCTGCGCTGCATGTCGAGGTGTGGACGTCGGCTCCGGTCGAAGCCGAGGTGACGAACGGTGTGGCCGAGGTGACCAGGAGGCGTTGGATCGAGCGGCGCGTTGCTGCTCGATTCGCCGTTCCCAACCGACGAACGAGTGACCAGCTAGCACCGCCCCGCGCGCGAGTTCAATGGACGATTTTCGGATCGCTCCGATCCCGCAGCAAAGTCCATCGAACAAAAATCGGGGTGTGACGTGCACGTGACTCCGAGCACTTCGTGGGCTGTTTGTCGATCGCGGATCCAGCTGAAATCGTGCGCAAATCGTCGCTCGCCGAGGATCTGGTGGAGGCAACGCCGCACCAACTTTCGGGGTTTGGAAGATCAAGGGTGGAAGCCGAAAAAAATCTCGAGCGTGCTGTCGACGAAGCGTCGT